>NZ_CALCYR010000240.1 GCF_937906425.1 uncultured Methanobrevibacter sp.
CTTAAAAATACTTTAAAATAAAATTAAAAATACTTAAAAATACTTAAAAATACTTTAAAATTAAATTAAAAAACTTAAAAATGGCCAATTAAAAGATCCGAGTACAAATGCCACAAAACTTATTAACATAGCTATCTTAAGATTTTTAGAAACCTTTGCACAGGTTTCCTCTGGAGGATTTAACTTTAAGCTATAAGCGCTGTATAAAAATATGATAATCGGCACAATCATTATAATCATGTATAGGATGTTAAAAATCTTATAGAAATATAGGATTGGGCACATCAATGTAGTAACAACGATTAAAACTATTGAAATGATTGAAGAGATCTTTTTGCCATACAGGATAGGGAATGTCCTTGCTCCCTCCAATTTGTCACCTTCAATATCCTCCATATCCTTGACAATCTCACGAGCCAAAGTCATGAAAACAGCAAAGAGGCCTAAATAGATTGAAATGAATAGGATATTCAATGAGGAACTTGCACAGGATATTACTGTTCCTGCAATTACAAAACAAAATCCTGTCAATATTGCAACTGTTAAATTACCTACCAAAGGCATAGCCTTGAGATTTCTTGCATAAAAGTACATGATAATTACTGCAGGAATAACAATGACTGAAGGCCAGATTGCCCCAACCATAAAATCATCCACAATGCTTAATGCAACACCAATGGCAAAAAGAAGGTAAGAGTAATATTTTGCATTCTTTAAGCTAATTCTTCCTGAAGGAATAGGCCTATTAGGTTTATTGATCTCATCAATTTTATAATCAAAAACATCATTTATTGTATTTCCCCCACCTGTGCATACGAAAACGATTAAAGCACAAACAATGGCAGGCAAAGCATAATAATGAGCAACAAACATAACTAAAACAACAGAAATAGCTGCCATAACTGCATTTCCCGGACGAATAATTTCTAAATAAGCATTCATCAAATTCACCACAATAAAAATCAAAGTTTAATTTATTCTATTTTTACTTTATTTTATTTAGATTATTTTATTTTTACTTTATTTTTACTTTATTTTTATAATAATCTATTTAAATTAAATAATATTTATAATTTAATTTAATTGATTAAATAATTTACTTTAATTGATTTAATAATTTACTTTAATTGATTTAATAATTTAATTGATTTAATAATTTAATTGATTTAATAATTAATTTATAATTGATTGAAAAACTATTTTAATTTTAAAAAATGAAAAATTTAATTTAATTCATTCAAGAGTTTTGCAAAGTTTGAAGCCATATTTCTCATGGAATACTTTTCAACATCAGCATCTGAACTTAATTTAATTGAACCCCTTTCTTTAAACTCATTATAAATCCCTAATACTGCTTCCTTGGTTGAATTCAAATCAGAAACATGATAACCCACATTTGTCTCCTTGATTAAATCATTGAGAGAACCTTCCTTATACCCAATTGAGAGTACAGGTTTTCTTAATGCAAAATACTCATAGAGTTTACCTGGAATAAATATTTTCTCCTTTTCATCATTCCAGGAGATAAGCAATAAAACATCAGAATCAGCCTGTTTTTTAAGAACCTCATCATGAGAGATTCTTCCACCTATCTTTAAAATATCTGAAAGACCATATTTCATTCCAATTTCATCCAAATTGCCGCGGTCTCCATAAAATTCAATGGAAATCTTGGAGGAATCTATTTTTGATTCATCTTCAAGCTCTCTAATGGCCTTAAACAACAATTCAGGATCTCTTTTTCCACCATATAAGGAACCTGCATAAATAAATTTTAATTTTGAACTTGAATTAGAACTTAAATCCTCAACATTATCTTCATGTGAAGACTCTAAAACCTTAAAATCATCCATATCATCTTCTTTAAATGAATCCAAGACCTTAAAATCACCCTCTTCTTTAAATGAATCCAAGACCTTAAAATCATCCATATCGTCTTCTTTAAATGAATCTAAAACCTTAAAATCATCCTCATCATAACCTGACAAAATAGCCTCAATCCGCTTGTCTGGATGTAATGTGGAAAGAGTTTCCTTTGCAAGTTCACTAGTGCTTGTTAAGGCATCAACATTTTCAAATGTTTTCTTCTCAAGATTTAACTCAAAATGCTCCCTTATAAAAGAATGGGAAACATATGGATTTAAATTCCAAAGGTCCCTTAAATCAGCAACCCAAGGAATATCATATTTTTTCTTCAAGTCTTTTGCAATTGTATGGCAGGTAATGGGCCATGAGGAACTGATTATTGCAGAAATGTCTTCACTTTCAATGATTTTAGAGGCTTCTTCAAATGCAGGTTCATACCAATACTTCATACCATCAGGATAGGCGAATATTTCACCTGCAAGAGATACTGCCTTAGATAGAAGAGGATTTGAAACTGAAGAGGAATCCTTAAGCCTATCATTATCTTTCCCACTATTGGAATTTGAATCAAGACCTTCAAAAGAGACATCCTTAGTGTTCCCCTTTTTAAACTTAAATTTATTCAAATAATGGGAAAACATATCCTCATAATCAGTAATGACTATTTTAGAATCTAAGGAATCATTTTCCAATGGAACATTTCCTAAATCCGGCGCAATAACAATTACCTCCCAACCGAATTCAGGCAAATATTTGGCCAATGCCCTCAAACGCTTTGAAGCAATTTCATTTATTTGATTAAAATAAAATGCTATTAAAATTACTTTTCTCATCAAATCACTGCCGACAATAAATTTCAAAAGACTTTTAATAAATAAATTTAATAATTATACACAACACAAAAACATAGATTTTTGCCAAAATACAAAAAAGCATAAGTTAAAAAAACAAAACTTATGCCAAAAACAATAGACATAAGTTAAAAAAAAACAAAACTTATGCCAAATTATAAATAGATATAAATATCATATTAATTATATCTATAATTGTTAGATATATAATAATCTATTGAAAAATATCTATTGATTAATTATCTAAATTTAAGATATATTTAAAAAAATTAAAAAGATTTAATGACTTTTAAAAATTTTAAAATAAAATTTTTTAAGTTTTACATATTAAATATAATATTTATTAATTTTTTACTATGGTGAAAGTATGAGTAAAATTAAAATTGCAATAGTAGGAATTGGAAACTGTGCAAGTTCCCTTATCCAAGGAATTTATTATTACAAGGACAAAAATCCAGAGGATGCAATTGGACTTATGCACTGGAAAATTGGAGAATGGGATCCAACAGACATTGAAGTTGTAGCTGCTTTCGATATTGATGAAAGAAAAGTTGGAAAAACAATTGATGAAGCTATTTTTGCAAAACCAAACTGTACAACCGTTTTCCAAAGTGAAATTCCAAAAAGTGATGTAAAAGTTTTAATGGGACCTGTCTTAGATGGTGTCAGTGAACATATGGCTGATTTCGAAGATGACTACACCTTTAAGGTAGCAGATGAAGAAGCAGTTGATGTTGTTCAAGCTTTAAAAGACAGCGGTGCTGAAATATTACTTAGCTATTTGCCAGTAGGTTCAGAAGAAGCTGCAAGATTCTATGCACAATGTGCATTGGATGCAGAAATTGCATACATTAACTGTATGCCTGTATTTATTGTAAGTGACCCTGAATGGGATGCTAAGTTTAGAGAAAAAGGAATTCCTGCTGTTGGAGACGATATCAAAGCACAAATTGGTGCAACCATTACTCATAGAACATTAAGTAACCTCTTTAAGGAAAGAGGCGTAAAATTAGATCACACTTACCAAATCAATACTGGAGGAAACACTGACTTCATGAACATGCTTAACAGAAAACGTTTAGACTCTAAAAAAGAATCTAAAACAGAAGCTGTTCAAGCGGTTCTTGCAGAAAGAATGGATCCTCATGACATACACATTGGTCCAAGTGATTATGTACCATGGCAAAAGGACAACAAGGTTTGTTTCTTGAGAATGGAAGGAAGAACCTTTGGTGACGTCCCAATGGAAATTGAACTTAGATTAAGTGTAGAAGACTCTCCTAACTCTGCAGGTTGTGTAATTGATGCAATCAGATGTTGTAAATTAGGTATTGAAAGAGGAATTGGCGGACAATTAACCTCCATTTCATCATATGTGATGAAACACCCTCCAGTCCAATTTACAGACGACGAAGCTGCTGCAAATGTAGAAGCTTTCATCAATGGAGAATTAGAACGTTAAGACTTTCTTAACTTCTCTCTTCTTTTTTATTTTTTCTATTTATTCATAATCTATTTCTATTTCTATTTCTATTTGATTTAAACCCATTATTCTTTTATTTCATTTTAAACAAAGGCTATTCTAATCAAAAATAAAAAAAATATTTCAAAAGAATAAAAACTATTTTTATTATATTAAATTCTCCTTTAAAATAAGAAAATTGACTCTTTTAAAATTTATTAAATAAAAATCCAAATTTTTTAAAAAACAAATATAAACAAAATATAAATAAATTTAAAAATCTGATTTTTTTAAAATAGTCATTAACAAAATATAAATAATTTTAAAAATGATTCAATATTTTCAAACCTCATATTACTTACATTAAACAAATGAAAAAAATTTCAAATAAAAATCAGACATCTACTATTTTCCATGAAAAACTTGAAAAAAAATAGTTAAGTATTATTAATAGTATTAACAAAATATATTAATATAATGAAAATTTTTATATCAATTTTTTAAATGCTTAAATCGAACCAATATTAGAAAACCTTTTAAACCATAAAAACTTAAAATGATATAAAATTTATTTTATTTTAATAATAATTTTAGAGTGAGGTGTAAAGATGAAAATAAAAATTACAGAAACTGCACTAAGAGACGCTCACCAATCCCTTTTAGCAACAAGAATGAGAACCAGAGACATGGTTCCTATTGCTGAAGAAATGGATAAAATCGGATATCATGCCATTGAAGCATGGGGTGGAGCAACATTTGATAGTTGTATAAGATATTTAAATGAAGACCCATGGGAAAGATTAAGATCATTAAAAGAAGGATTCACAAAAACTCCTTTACAAATGCTCCTAAGAGGTCAAAACTTAGTGGGATACAAACATTATCCTGATGATATTGTAACTAAATTCGTAGAGAAATCCTACGAAAACGGTGTGGACATTTTCAGAATTTTTGATGCAATGAACGACGTTAGAAACATGGAAAAATCCATCAAGGTCGCTAAGGCACAAGGTGCACATGTACAAGGAACCATCAGTTACACAATCAGCCCAGTTCATACTGTAGACAAATTTGTCGAATTTGCTAAAGAGCTTGAAGCATTGGAATGTGATTCAATTGCAATCAAGGATATGGCTGGTTTAATTGATCCGGCTAGTGTTTATGAATTGGTTTCCAGATTGAAAGAGGAAACTGACCTTTTAATCAATTTACACTCACATTGTACCAGCGGTATTACTCCAATCAGTTATTATGCCGCTTGTCAAGCAGGTGTTGACATTTTAGACACTGCAATTTCTCCATTGGCATGGGGTACTTCCCAACCTCCAACAGAAAGTATTGTAGCATCCTTAAGAGGAACTGAATTTGACACTGGCCTTGACTTGACTGCATTAAATGAAATCAAGAAATACTTTGAAATCTTAAGAGAGAAATACGGAGGCTTAATTGACCCAATCAGTGAAAGAATTGATACTGACGTATTGATTTATCAAATTCCTGGAGGAATGCTTTCAAACTTAATTTCACAATTAAAAGAACAAAATGCATTAGACAGATATCAGGATGTATTGGAAGAAATGCCTCGTGTAAGAGAGGATATGGGATTCCCACCTCTTGTAACCCCTACAAGTCAAATCGTAGGTATTCAGTCTGTAATGAATGTATTGAACGGAGAAAGATACAAGATTGTATCCAACGAAGTTAAGGAATACATGAAAGGTAATTATGGACGTGCTCCAGCACCAGTTAATCAGGAAATTGCCAAAAAGATTATTGGTGATGAGGAACCTATCACCTGCAGACCTGCAGACCTATTGGAAGGAGAATATGATAAATTCAAAAAAGAAGGGGAAGATCTCGGAATAATTGAAAAAGAAGAGGATATTCTCACTCTTGCCCTCTATCCTGCTGTGGCTAAGAAATTCTTAAAAGGAGAAGCTGAAGAAGAAGAATTGGTTTCAGTGGAACAAAAATCTATGGAAGACAATTCATTAAACGCTATTCCTACCGAATATTCTGTAGAAGTGGATGGAGATGTCTTTGATGTTAAAATCATGCCAACAGGATTTATGGAAGTTGAAGAAACCGACAAGGGTCCATTCACCCCAGTTGAAGGAGGATTAACTTCTCCAATGCAAGGTATGGTTCTTAAATTAAAAGTAAATATTGGAGACAAGGTCCAAAAAGGTTCTGTAGTAGCAGTTCTTGAAGCTATGAAAATGGAAAACGATATCCAAGCTGAAAGCGACGGAGTAGTTGAAGAAATTTTCGTAGAAGAAGGAGACACTGTTAATGCAGGAGACAATTTAATGGTTATTAAATAATAACCACTTTTATTTTTTTTAAAAAAGAGATTTTTAATCTCTTTACACCTTATTTTACTTCATTTTGATTAAAAAAAAAAAACTATTTTTAAAAAACTAATATCCATTAATTTTAGATAAAAAACTATTTTTAAAAAACTATTTTAAAAAAACTATTTTTAAAAAACTATTTTTAAAAAACTAACATCCCTTAATTTTAGATAAAAAACTATTTTTAAACAATTTCTACAAAAGAGAAACCCAATAAAACAAGCATGAGTTCGTTTAGTATAAAACTTTTTAAAAAGGAATTCTAACACAAAAATAAAAAAGCATAGAAAAAAGAAAATAAAAAAAATAGATAACTAAAAAATTATAGAAAAAATAGTAAAATAAGGAATAGATTAAATAAAAATTATCCATTGCCTATTCCTAAAAAGAAATAATCATAAGTATTTTTCAAGGTCTCTGGAGCCATCCAAGGATATTTCTCTTTCAAATATCTCTTAATCTCATCAGCCTTTAAGATCACATCTGCCTTATTTAAAAACTTTTGAGACCTGAAATAATCATTTAAATCATCACTAATATCTCTTGATTGTTCATATAATCTCATCAATTGACCTGAAGGAACTTGAGGAAGTGATTCCTTAAGAATATCAACAGGAATTAAATCAAAATGATTTTCAATACCTAAATTAAAGATTAAATTTAAAAGCAAATCATTGGCATTTAAAACAACTCTTTTTGGAATTGCTTCTGCTTGTTCCTGAGAAATAACACCATCTGCTAAAGCCTTATCAACATTTGTCTCAACAACAAGCTTCATATTATTATCAAAAGCGCCATTTTTAAATTGGAAAATAAAAATTCCCATAAAAACCATTGACAAAAGTGCTAAAGCCATTGAAAGATATCCTAAAATCTCTGAATTAAATTTAAGCTTATTTACCAACAAGACAATTATTGCAAAAACAATGGTAAATCTTGATAATGTAGCAAAATTAATTTTTGGAATCTTCATTCTCTCACCCTTTTTAATCTTTTAAAAATCAACTCAATTTTTCACAAAAATTAAAATACAATTATAAATAATCTTTCGTATTATTTAAATTTTTTTAAACAAGATAAAAAAAATCCTAAAAACAAAAACTAAAAAAACTGAGTAAACAAATCCTAAAAACAAAAACTAAAAAAACTGAATAAACAAAATCCTAAAAACAAATTCTAAATTAAAAATCAGCGAAAAAGTGAAAAAATTAGAAAAAATAGAAAAAATAGAAAAAATAATGTAAATAAAATTAAAAGAATAAAATAAAAAAATAAAAGAATAAAATAAAAGAATAAAATAAAAGAATAAAATAAAAAATTAAAAGAATAAAATAAAAAAATAAAAGAATAAAAGCACTTACTGCCTATTATTCTCTAAAAAGTCTCTAATCATAGTATTGGCAACTTCCCTAATTTCTAATAAAGGAATGTCCTGTTCTACAGAAATTCTGCGTATGTCCTCATATTCAGGCCTGTGGGAAATTATCTCATCCCCTAACAATCCTATCTTAAAGTTAATAGTGTAAATGTGGTCTCCCACATTAATGTCGAGAGGTATGAATTGTCTTTCAGCAACACCTCTGTGAGTGTTTTCAGAAATTCTGATTCCCAATGTTCCAGTTTCCTTAAATAAAATGTTTACCAAATGATCAACATTCTTGGCCCTTGAAATAACCTTTATCAAATGCCCAGGCCTGTTTTTCTTCATGGTGATTGGAACCATTGAAACGTCTGAAGCTCCTTCAATAAGCAATATGTCAAAAAGGAATCCTAATTCCTCACCGGACATATGATCAATATTTGTTTCAATAACATAAACCTTATGCTTTTCATTAGTTTCCTTTGACTTGATGACTCTTAGGACATTAGGGAAATCGAATTCCTTAGATCCGCAGCCATAGGCAATCTCTTCAGGAGACATCATAGGTTGGAATTCAAGAAACTCATCACATAATTCCATATACAATGCACAACCTGTAGGAGTTGCAAGTTCACTGTCTACAGGACCGCCAAAGCATTTTGCCTCCCCTTTTGAAAAGTCATCAAATTCATCATCATTTAAACCCTTAAGAATATCCAGACTTGCAGGAGCAGGAACAGGAATTCTTCCATGAGCTGATTTAACTGTTCCTCCACCAAGAGCAATAGGAAGACCTATAACCTTATCCTTATCCATTCCCAAATCATAATAAGCACAAATAGAACCTAAAACATCAGCAACTGCATCTGCAGCGCCAACTTCATGAAAATGAACTTCCTCCAAAGTTTTCCCATGAACACGAGACTCTGAAATAGCTATTCTTTTAAATACTGATTTTGCCTTTTCAATCATTTCATCAGTTAAATTTTCAATCTCGGCAAATCTCAAAAGGTCAATTTTTTCCAAAAAGTCTGGAAAATGAATGTGGTGATTGTGTTCATGATCTTCATTTAAAACACACACATTGCAAAAGCTTGACTTGATACCTGATTTATCTACCTTTTCAATGGAAACTTCAACCTCACCAAAGTCATAAGCCACATCTCCCATAAGATTTTTAACCTTTTCACAATCCGCTCCCAAATCAACAAGAGCTCCTATAATCATATTTCCAGAAATACCTGCATTCTGAGGGTCTATTATAAAAACCATAAAATTACATCCCTAAAGATAATTTAAAACGATAAGAATAATTTTTAATTGATTAATAAGAATATTCAAAATTCAAAATAACTATTAAATTAACAAATGGATAATCCAATTCAAAATAACTATTAAATTAACAAATGAATAAACTATTTCTAAATAAAATATTAAATTAAATGAATAAATAAAAATCCATTATACTTATTTTATAATTACAATTAAATAATATTTATTATAAATCTATATCTGTTAATAGGGAATAAAAAATTTATTTCATAAATAATCAAAGATTAAAATTTAAGTCTTATTAAAAAATCATTGAAGAGGAATTTAATTGTCTAAGAAAAATAAGAAAAACTTGGAAAATGAGGAAATAAAGCAATTAAATAATGGAACACTCATTAAAATGGAGGATGCATTATACATCAACAATCCTGATTATTTCCTAACATTCAGTGACTTGAAAATCAGCGATGGAATAGACATTATCGAAAACATAATGATTTTATCCAACAATTACATCAATTTCAACAGATTGAATGAAGGAGAAATCATTGATGATGTGGAACTGATGGAAATAACTGAAATGTATAAGGAAAACAATGAAATTGAAGGGGGATACATCTCCCAAAACTTTGATAAATTGGAATTTATCACAAACACCTATGATGACATAAGCATTATCACAGTTGTTTCAAATGACCTTGAATTGCAGAAATTCACAGATGATTTGAAAGTCTTAAACAGCTGGAAAGGCTTTGAAAAGGCCAAACTGGAATTTGGGCAAATAATCATATTGGACCATTCCCTTAGTCCAAAACTGCTTATTCAGCTATACAAGACTGCAATCAAGCAAAAGGCAAAATTCTTCGAGTCCCTAAGACTGCCTCTTCACATAAACAATATTTTAAACAACAATGATTTTTTAGTTATAGCATCCAATCTCCCAGAAGAGACCTTAAATCAGGATTATGTAATGGACGTTGGTCTAGACATTACAAATCTTGAATATGAAGATGATGAAATTGATTTTAACGAGTTCAGCCAAAGAATTGAAGATGCAGTTACAATAAGCTGTGAAGATGCATTGGAAAAAATAAATCTGAATGCAGGCATTTTGGATTATTTCGTATCTGAAGGAATTCTCATAGGGGATTTGATTGAGGCAGGATTTGCACTTCTTGAAAATGTGGAGGAAAGTGATGACTTAAAAGAGGAATTGGAAAAAATCCTTGTTAAAAACTTCTCTGACAAGAACATAAATGGACTTTTAATGTCTGCAATAAGACTTGAAGATGACCTGAACAATAAAAGAATAAGGGAAATTGACATATCTAAAAAAGAGATTCACTTCTATCCAGACGAATTGATTGGAATAAGCATTGCAAATCAAATCGCCGGAACAAAGGGAGTTTTAAACTTCAGAAGATATTCAAAAAATAAACCTGGAATATTATATGGATTAGGACCAATCCTTTCAAATGCCTTTGCAGGACTTATTGCAGGTTCAATGACCAAACTATTTGAAGAAAAATAAAAAATAGCTTCTTTTTACTTCATTAATATAAAATTATTGAAAAAATTAAATTCACAAAAACATCAAAAAAATTAAAATAAAAATTTAATAAAAGTTGAAAAAATGAAAGAACATAATAATGACGATTATTTTAAAAAACAAAAGCCTTCTATCCTACGTTCAATTGGAGGCCTATTAACATTTACAACAATAATTCCATTAAATGTCTACACAACAATAGATGAAATGGCTAAAATGACTTGGTTCTGGCCAGTCATAAATGCATTTGTTGGGCTAATTGGAGCAATTATAGCCTATTTGTTAATGGGCATAATTCATTTTGACCCGCTGCTTGTTGCATGCATAGTCTATGGATTTTTAATAATGATTAACGGATTCAATCATCTTGATGGATTGATGGACTTTGGTGATGGAATTATGGTCCATGGAACTCCTGAAAAGAAATTGAATATAATGAAGGATCCAATGACCGGAGTTGGCGGAATCGCTACAGGATTTGTGGTTGGAACAATTACAATAGCTGCATTAAGTTCCATCTTAAATTTTGCTAATTTAAACAGCATCTATGGAATCCTAATGATTGCAATTGGGGAAATGTCAGCAAAGGTAGGGCTTATCACATGTTGCATAAGCTCCAAGCCATCACCTGAAGGCATAGGAAAATATTTCATAAAATACATCAACATTGCAAATTACATTGTTGGAATAATCATTGCATTGATAATTGCAATAATCCTATCCTGGCAATTTGGAGCCATTCTTGGAATTGCAGGGGTTTTAGGCGGAATATTTGGAGGAGCATTATGTTCATTGCTTGCTAAAAAACATTTAAAGATAGCAAATGGAGACGTTTTAGGAAGTTCAAATGAATTGGGAAGACTTTTCTCCCTCCTCTTCATGATAACTGTTTTTTCAATAGCTGTTATTTAATTTAAGAAATAATTAAAATTAAAATAAATATTTTATTAAAACTATAAATATTATAAAAATAATTTAAATTTAAAAATAATTTAAATTACAGAAAAATTCAATAATAATGATTAAAAATAAAAATAATCAAAATCACACAATAAACAAAAATCAGGGATTTAAATTTATAATAAGAAGGAAATAATATGAACATTAACGTTTTAAGATTAGATCACAGAATTGGCAGGGATACACGTATTACAACCCATGTTTGTTTAACTGCAAGAGCATTTGGAGCAAGTAAAGTTTGGCTGGCAGGTGAAGAAGACCACAGCATGATGAAAAGTGTAAGAGACATTGCAGACAGATGGGGAGGGGACTTTGAAATCGAATACAACAAGTCCTATATGGAAGTCATAATGAACTGGAGAGACAATGGAGGAAAAATAGTTCATTTGACAATGTATGGTTCCCAAGCCCATGAAATAGTTGGAGAGGTCCAAGACTCCGACAGCGACATTCTGATTATTGTAGGAGGTGCAAAGGTACCTACAAAAGTTTATAAAAATGCTGACTGGAATGTTTCAGTTACTACACAGCCACATTCTGAAGTGGCTGCACTTGCAATTTTCCAACATTTATTAATGGACGGAAAAGAATTTGATTTGGAATTTAAAGATCCTGTCTTTGAGGTTATTCCAACAGCTCATGGAAAAACAGTTAATATCCATGACGAAAATAGAAAACCAAGAGAAGAATAAAAAAAAATAAAAAAACAATAACTAAACTAAATATATTTAAAAAAAGTAATTTAATTAAAAATTACTTTTAAACCCTTTTCTATTTTAAAAAAGAAGTAATTTCATAAAAAATTACTTTTAAACCCTTTTCTATTTTAAAAAAGAAGTAATTAATTAAAAATTACTTTAAACCCTTTTCTATTTTAAAAAAGAAGTAATTAATTAAAAATTACTTTAACCATTTCTATTTTAAAAAAAGAATTTAAAAAAATAATAAACTAATTAAAACTATTTTTAAACAGTTATTATAAACAATGATTTTAAGAAATAAAATCGTCCAAGCGTTTTAATGCTTTCATTTTATCATACTTGTCTAATTTTGCCTGATATAAAGCGTCCTTAACTGTTGCAATGGAATTATCATAAACTTCCCTATCAACAGGATATGGAAAACCGTCCTTTCCACCATGGGAAAAAGTATACTTTACAGGATCCTTCCAACTTGCAGGTTCTCCAAAGACCAAATCTGAGATTAAAGCAAGAGCCCTTATTTTTTTAGGACCTATTCCATTCAATAGAATAAGTTCCTCATAGTTTTCAGGCTGAATTTCCCAAGCATTTTTCAAGACCTCAAATTCCTTATCAGACAAGTCCATATCCAAGACCTGGTGATGGGCAGGCAATGTCAAGGTATTTTCCTTATCTATACTGAAATCAGTTAAAAGAAGTTGATTTTGGTCTTTTCTCTTAAAATAGCTTCGCAAATGGTCAGGATTATCATTAATCAAATCAACACTGATTTTTTGAGACTCCTTACTATCCTTTGAAGCCATATTCAATGCCTTTTTCTCCATTTTATCACAGGAGATTCCATTATGGGGATCTGAAAGAAAATCATCCACATTGCTGCTCATCCAATGGTATCTTCGAGCATATTTTGTTGCAGTGTTCATTCCCTGTTGCACAACCGCCCAATCACCTTTTTCAGTCACAAAGAAATTGTGAACATACAAGGTATAACCGTCCTGGATACATGAGTTGTCAACCTTTGCCGAAAGCTTGCTGGAATTAATCATTTCATCCACACTGCTTGTTTTAAGGTTAAATATTTCACCTGCATACTCAATTCCCTTCGGAGTATTGCGGGAAGCAGAACCCTTTCCTCCAGAGATATAAATTCCATGCTCTTCAGGTTTTATGGAGGATTTAAGTGCACCAAGGGTTGTGGTTGTTGTACCTGAAGAATGCCAATCAAATCCAAGAACGCAGGAAAAGGCCTGAAACCAGTAAGGATTTGAAATACGATTTAAAAATTCAAGAGGACCATACTCATCGATAACAACTTCAGAAATAGCTCCTGAAAGCTTTGTCATTCTATCAAATAGCCATCTTGGAGTATGCCCTCCATGCAATGGCAAATTTGTTGTTCCCCTTCTTTGCATAATTAAATCTCCACGAACATAATAAAAAAATTAAATAAAATAATGCCAAATTTAAAATTTTTTAAAAAAGATACACAATAAATTTAAAAAAATTAATTAAAATAATGCCAAATTTAGAATTTTTTAAAAAAGATACCCAATAAATTTTAAATAACAAATAAAAATTTTCAAAATCAAATTATAATATATTTTTAAATATATAAAAACTTTTAACGAGCATTTGAAAACTAATATTTTAAAAAAGAGGAAAAAAGAATAAAAAAATTTTAAAAAAAACCAGATTATAAAAATTAGAAAAAAACAAAAATAGCTAAAAAATATTAAAAAACACTTACAAAGATTCACCATGAGCAATAGCTACAATTCCAGGAATGTCACGAACTTCAAGCTCAAAGAAAGCTTCCATTCCTTCCTCCTTATAAGCCACACAGCTCTTGCTTACTACATTGTTTGTCAAAAGTGCAGCAACTGGAGGGCAAACAATAAACACAGAATTATATTTATTTAACTCCTCTTTTGTCTTTTCAGACAATGAACCTTTTCCAATATGAAATTTAACCCCTGCAGATGAAAGTGTTGGAATGGATGATTCTATTTCAGTCTTATTACTTGTAGTTGGAGCTATTCCTGCAACACTAAATGCTGTATGCATAATAGCCATTCCCTTAAAATCAAAGGGATATTTGTCAGTATCACCATCAATAATTGATCTTGATAACTTAGGCAAAACTGCATCCCTACCGCAATACATTTTACCTGAAAGGGATATCTTATCCCCTACTTTCAAATCATTTATGACATCATCAGTGATTGGAGTTTGAATTAATTTCATAATAATAAATATTTTTTTAAAATTTATAAAATTTTC
>NZ_CALCYR010000241.1 GCF_937906425.1 uncultured Methanobrevibacter sp.
TTTAAAAAGTTAAAATGTAATGTACAAGATAGAAAAATTTATATATAATGATAACAAAATAATAAGTACAGAAAAAAAATCAAGGGGAAATTTTTATCCATACATTGCCATAAGAACTTTTCCTTGAAAATAGATATTTTAAAGTAAAAACTTTTAATAATTTTTATACTTTGTAGCTAAAAGAATTTTATTGGTTTAGTTAATCTTTAAAAAGAGTTTTTAACTAATTAATTTTAAAAAAATTTAGTTAAACTCTTAAAAAAAAGAATTTTTAACTAAAATTAACAAAATTCTAGTTAAACTCTTAAAAAATAAATATTAACTGTTTTATTAAAAATTTAACACCATAAATTTAATAAACACCAATAAGCATGCCACTTAAAAATTATTACGACTTACTTTAAAACTTCTTTTAAATCCATTAGGAGGTAAAATTATGGAAAAATACTTAAGCTTAGAAATACCTAAAGAAGAAATCATTTATGATGGTAAAGTTAAGATGACATATAAAAACAATGGCCTTATTCGATGCAATAATAATTTAATTGGAAATCGTGCATACGTAATCTTTCCAATTTTACGTGAAAACATCGGATCAAAAGTCCGCGTAGCTGTTGATGAAATATTAAATAAAGGAATTAGAAACAACAATCGTAACGCCAGCGGCATAAATTTGGCTAAAAAATATGTTCATCGCAAATGTATTGTCATACTGGAGAATGAAACTGAATTAATGCTGGAGCGTTAAATAATAAAATATTTAAAGAGAACAGAAATTAAACAATGAATTAAAATAATAAAAAAATATTAAAACAAAACAGAAACAATACTGAGATGTTAAATATAAAATATTAAAATAAGGAGGATCAAAAATGGCAACTAAAAACAAAAGAGCAACAATAAACGTAACAAAACAATTTAAAGACGAACTAGACAAGATGAAACATGGAACTGAATCATACGAAACAGTTTTAAAAAGAGAGATTGGATGTTATGAAACCAACCTTGAAAATATTAAAGAACCTATAGCATTCCGCTTGGAAGGAGAATATGCCGATATGGAAGATTATGCATTAAATGTCTATTGGACTGAACTTTACAAATCCAAAGTAGGAGACTCCTGGGAATTGCCTGATAATGAAAACTGTATCAAACGTGAAACAGCAAGTGTATGCTACAAGGATGAAAATCTTGTTTTTGTTAAGATAAAAACATATGAAAATGGAGAAGTATTTAGTAAAGGCAGAATCTTTAATTTCTTCAGTGAATATTAATTAAATTAATTTAAATTAAAAATTTAAGTTTTTTAGTTGAATTTTAATTAAATTAACTTAAATTAAAAATTTAAATTTTTTTAACTAAATTAACTTAAATAAAACCAAATATACCAAAACATCAAAACTAGATTGGAATTTTAAAAAGGAGGCGTAACTATGAAAATGAAATTAAATTTAGAAATAGAAAAAGATAAAATTATATACCAAGGAAAAGTTAAAAGCGGCAAAAAGGGAATTGGAGTAATTCGCTTAAATGAAAAAACAGACAAATACACCTATATCATATTCCCACTTAAATGTAAAGATGAAAATGGCAAATTAAATATTATCATTGATGAAATATTGAATAAGGAAGCAATATTCAAGGATGACAAATACCAAATAGAACTTCAACGTGAGTATAAGGGCAAAACCTGTATTGTAATCACTTCCGATAAAGCTCTAGAGATAAAATTAAGAAAAAGGAATATTCTTTATGAAACTGAAGTTAAAAAGACCTTTAATGGCCAGGGAATGATTAGAATAAATGAGGGATTTCTTGGAGACAGATCATATGTAATCTTTCCAATTAGCCAAAGGGATGAATGGGAAAATATTTCAGTTGAAATTGATGAGATATTGAATAAGGGAATCAGACCTGACACCGATCACACCAGCTGTATACGTTTATCCAAAACAAAAGTTGGTAAAAAGTGTATAATCTGTTTACAGGAATCAGACATAAATTAGGTCTAAAAAGAAATTATACCTAAAGAAATTATACCTAAAAAGAAATGAGGTGAAAATATAGTTTTTGATGAAAAGAATTATCCGATGACTTACAAGGAATATGAAAAAAGAGTGGTTGAATTACTGCTTGAAGACTGCAAGGCAGAAGATGTTGACTTCATGATGGAGAAAATCGAAGCAGAACTGAAAGATGAGCCTAATTTTCTTCAGATGAGTTATGGTTATGATTGTTTCGATTATGACCATCCTGAAATTTATGGAGATGTTTGTAAGAAGACTTTTGAAGATGAGTTTTTGAAGAAGACTCCTGTCGCAAATTTCAGAAAACTGTTATGAAAATCCATATGAATTTGAAAAAGAACGGTGAGTACTTATGAAAAAGGAGAAAATAAGATTTGACGCAGGTTACGGTTTAGCCAACAGTTTCTGGATAAACCTGTTAAATGAATGCGAACCTGATGAGGAAAAGGAAATTCGCGCAAGACTTAAAAAGGCAAATCCTGAACAGTATAAGGAATTCCAAGAAATAGAGAAACTAAGACGAAAACAGAATAATTATTGAAAGCAATTGAAGATTAGATTGAACAAAATGCAGCAGGTCAAGTAAAGCTGATGACAGTATAAAAACAAAAAATATAAATCGAATCATTGAAAATATTCTATTACTTGAGTGATTATATGGCAAATCTGAATAATAAGAAACTTAAAAAATTACTGAAATCTAAATCAAGACTTAAGATTGAGCAAAATCCAGACCTTCTTTTAGATGAATTAATAAAATCAGAACTCTTTGTTCCTGTAATTGCAATTGAAGATGAAACTATAGATAATGAAACATTAAATCTTCAAATTGGATATTTTGATGAGGAAAATGGAGATCGTAACATATATCTATTTACAGACACTGGGGAAATAGAAAAGGCAGGATATGAAATTCAATCAATAGCTGTTAAAATGAATGAATTATCACTTATTCTATCTCAATTCGATGCAGAATTTAATTATATTGTAATCAATCCCTATGGAATAAATCCATACAAATTAGATTTTAATGAATTTTTGAAAAAGTTAAATTAAATTTAGAATTTTTTCTTATATGGATACTCTTTAAAAAAATAATTCTCTTAAAAATTCTAAAAAAAAATATTTTCTAAAATAACAGTTTTAAAAAACAACTCTCTTAAATTCTAAAAAAGCAAAAGAGGGATTTTTATGAAATCTATAAGAAATGATGAATTGAAGGAAGCAATTATCAAAGATAGTGAAAAGGACATTTGGACATTTATTGAAAAGTTAAAAACTGCTGAATTGATAACAATAATTGATGAAGATTCAAAAATAAAGGTTTTTAAGAAGGATATGAATTATATTGTTCTATTTACAGATTTGGATGAGGTAGAAATTGAAATAGAGGGAGAACTTAAAGCAATAAGTATGAAAGAATTGTTTAATATTCTTAAAGAAGAGGATTTAGACATAGAAGATCTTTATATTAATCCATATACTGAATCTAGCCTTCATTTAGATTTGGAAAATTTCCTGTTTATTTTTGAATAGAAATAAAAATACGTATAGGAAAATAATTTTAAAATTTAAAAAAAAACTATAAAAATAGCTGAAATTAAATAAAATAATTTTAAAATTTAAAAAAAAAACTAAAAAAATAGCTAAAAATAATTAAGAAAAAAACACTCAAAAATTTAATATTAAATAAATAAAGGAATGATTAATTAAATCAACACTTACCTGCACAAAGCCCTTTTTGCCGGAGGTGTTAATTGATTATTTTTAATCATCTCTTTAATTTCTTCTTTTGTAAACCATCCATACATGTCATGTTCATTACTTATTGTAACTTCATCAGAGTTTGCAGTAACTTTCATAATAATCTGAATTGATTTTACCTTTTCTCCTGTTTTACATGCAACATAATCATGTTGAAGGGTGTTGTATAATGAGACAAGATCTATTTCAAGACCAGTCTCTTCCAAATATTCTCTTTTTAAGGCTTCATCAAAGAATTCACTTCTTTTTACCTTTCCGCCTGGAAACTCCCATTTACCTGCATCATGAGAAGAAGCAGATCTTATTTTAAGAAGCAAATATTTGCCATCATATTCACAGATTCCTCTTACAGCCATTCCCCACATTGTATTCATTTTTTCACCTTAAAACCATTAATAAAAATATGTTTTTTCATTAATTAAAACTATAAAAAATACTTATTTAAATTTATTGAAACTTAAAAATAAATTTTTTTCATTAATTAAAACTTTAAAATAAAACTTAAAAATAAAACTCAACCTAAATATCCATTGAGATATAATATTAAAAATAAAATTAGAAGTAAAACTATTAAAAACAAGAGAAACAAAGCCCCGCTACGAGAGAAAGGACTGACAGGTGCACAAGTACCTGTAGAACAATTTTCATCAT
>NZ_CALCYR010000242.1 GCF_937906425.1 uncultured Methanobrevibacter sp.
ATTAATAAAAATTAATAAAAATTAATAAAAATTAATAAAAATAAATAAAAATAAATAAAAATTAATAAAAAAAGTAAAAATTAATAAAAAAGTAAAAATTAATAAAAAAAGTAAAAATGAAATAATAAAATTATTTCATCATTTTTTGAATGTCTTCACGGTAATATAAACCTATAACAAGTAGTATAAGAACCAATAATCCGCTAACTCCAGCAACCCTAAAGGTTTCCTCGTCAACAGACAAGGTTTTTACTGCAGTGTTGTCTGGATTTGAAGCGGAATCAGATCCACTGTCTCCAGAGGAGGACACTCCTCCACCAGCACTTGAACTGTCGGCACTTGATGCACCTACACTTCCAGCACTTGTTGAACTTGGAGATACTGATGTGGATGAACCTTCAGAAACTCCATAACCTGAGCCTCCATTTCCAGAACCGCCAGATCCAGAACCAGAACCGTTGGTACCATTAGCAGAACTTCCGCCTGAGGCAGGACTTGGATTTGTCGGTTCAAATGACTGTTTATACTTTTGAATATAATAATTGATGTCATCCAATGAGGAAAGCTCATAAGGACCCCAGTCCTGAAGTACTTTTTTAATGTCCCCTACACTTAAAGGAGGTTCAGAACCAGCGCTTTCTTGAGTTTCCAAGTATGCAAGCCCATTTCTAAAATTAACATTATACTTGTTACCATTTACGTCCAATGTAGCGTCAAAGTCAGGCAAGTCAGAAAATCCTGTACCTGACCTTCCATCAAGAACGGTAAATACATAGCTGTTTCCATTTTGACGGGTTTTAATCTTGAATGTATATTTCATCAAGATTCTTGTACATCTTATGAATGCAAAATTCTGACCAATATTTACATTAACCTTTCCAGGACTTCTCAAGTCAAAGTCATTGCTTGCAAAGAAATTGTTTTCCAATGCAAATGAACCTTTGGTTCCTTCATAATCCTCATCAAACAATACGCCATGGGCCAAGTTTCCAGTAACAACATTGTTTTTTAAACTGAAATCCTTTACTGTTCCAGATACAATGACTCCATCACGATTATTGCTTATTGTATTGTTATAGATTGTAACATTAGTTGTTGAACTTGATAAATAAACTCCAGAATCCCAATTCTTGATTAAGTTTCCTCTAATCAACAAATTAGCCACATTTTTTCCTACATTAATTGCTTTAGATCCCCAAAGATTAATAAGACCTTCAAATCTGTTATTAAGAATATTAATTCCAGCTTTCTCCTTACAATCTTCCATGTCAATGGCAGTGCAAGTTGTTACATCCGGAGTGAAATTGTTTTTAGAAATGCTTATTCCACCGGATTTGCTTAAATGGATTGCAGTGACAAAACTTAGGAATTGATTGTTTTGAATCTTGGAACTTGAAACATTATTAAACACTATGGCAGTCCGTTTTGTAGAGATCTTATTATTTGAAACAATAATGTTTGAAGCACGGGCGGCTTCTACAAAGGACCCTGCAGCGTTAATGACAAAGCCAGAAATATTGGTTCCAGACCCTCCCTTGTTTATAGTGAATACAGGTACATTGAATGTTACGTTAATGACTGTACCGGATTTACTTATAATATTTAGCGGTTTATTGATTGTTAAACATAAATTTTTATAGAAGGAACCTGTAAACTCAATTGTGCTTCCAGCCGCTGCATTGCTAATAATTTTTTGAATAAGACTATTACTGGAATTATAATAACTTGCATCTTTAATAATAATTTTTTGAGGAGCGCTAGTAGTAGAAACTTTTGTAGAATTTGTTTTATTTGAAACGTTTTGATTATTATAATCAGAACCATTGGATTCATTGGAATCAGTTAAATCAGAATCAGAAATCTTAGATTCATCAGAACCAGTTAAATCAGACCCATCGGAACTATTTAAATCAGAAACAGAACTATCAGATTCCTCTGAAGCAAGATTGTCAGAACTTGAAATTTCCAAATCGGAATCATTTAAATCAGAATCTGAACTGGACAATTTGGAACTTGCCAAATTAACAGCAAGATTATCAGAATATGAAACATCTGAACCGCTTGCGGATAAATCAGCATCTACATCAGAACTTGCAACTACAGATCCAATACCTGTGAAGAATATTATTAACATGACGATTAATAATATCTTCCTGCTAATCATTTCACCTCCCTAATAAATTACTGAAAATACAAGGAATATAATCAGCAATAAAGTCGACCATAAGAATACATAAATTAAAATAACCTCATAATTCATGAGAATATTTGAAATAATAAATTTTTAAACTTCTAAGATAAATTTCAATTACAAATTCAATCAAGAATAAGAAATAAAAAGATTTCCAACTTTTTATTAATATGCGAATTATAAAGTTATAGTGAACTCTAATATATTATTTTAAATATAAATAAGTTTCTAAATTTTAGCTGTCCTAAAAATCCTCTTTTCAAATTTGAACATTAAAAAATTATTTTCCAATTTATGAATTCGAAAAATACTTTATTTCAAATGGAATATAATATTCATAAATTTTTTAATGAAAAACACGAAAACAAAACCCCTACAAATGGAAAAATAAAAATTTTTTAAAAAAGCATATAAATTATCCAAACTTAAAATAAAAAGAATATAAAAAAAATTAAGGATAATTATATATTACATTTCGACAATAATTATTATCAATTAATAATAACTTAAGAAAACCAAACTTACTTAAAAATCAATTTATTTTCTTAAAAATGAAGATTTTAAAATCAAATCATTTATTAAGTAAAATTTCAATTAATAGATTTAAAATTTACTTGTTAATTATTAATTTAGGAGGAAAAATGAAAAATAAAAAAATTATATTATCATCCCTACTTCTCTTATTGGTTTTAATTTCTATTTCTGCAGCTTCTGCAGCGGATTTAAGTGAAAACAATAATAACATTGTTCTGGAAGAGGGAAACAATATTGCATTGGATGATGATACACTAAACACAAAAGCAAATGAAAATATATTGAAGGACGAAGATTCAAGCGTCAGCACAATAGTTCCTGAAACAGATGATGGGGAAGGATTGAAAAAGGCAATTTTAAGTGCTAAAAACGGAGATATAATCTCCCTTAAGGAAAACACCACCTATGACATAGGCAAAACCAAAATCAATGTTACAATACGTAACCTAACAATCCATGGAAATGGAGCCATTATAAACGTAGACGGTGAAGGTCAAAACGGATCAGGTTCAGTCTTTGACCTTCTTGAAAGGCAGATAAGCATTGACGGAATAATCTTCAACAATACAAACGGTGCAAAAAGCTATGGTGAGGACATTCAAGGTTATGCAATAAACATCAAGGGAATAAACGAGACCATAAACAACTGCAGTTTCCTAAACTTCAGGGCGGGAATAGGTGCAGATGGCGGTGCACAATACTCAACAATCAGCAACTGTTATTTCAACGGTTCTGCAATCAAGGTAACAAATACAGGACATCAGGAAAGCGGAACAAAGGCAATCAACATATTAGGCTCCCACCACATCAGAATTGAAAACAACACCTTTGTCGGCCAGATATTGGATGGGGTTTCAATGGCAACAGGTTCTGGAAACAATATGATAATAAACAACACATTCATAGAAAACTGTTATGCAATCTACTTTGGAGGAGCATCCACCAAATCAACAGTCATAGCAAACAACACATTCATAAGATGTGGATGGTGTAAGGACAAGAATGGAGATTACCTCTTTAAAAATCTCCCTGTAATCAGTACCCAAAAGTCTGCAGACGGATTTGTAGTTGATTCCAACATATTCTATGCAACAAATGAAAGCATTATAATCACTTCAGAATCTGGAAATACAGCGCATGGATACCCTAGTGAAATAGGAAACATAACAATCACAAACAACACAATTCTCATGGCAGAGGGCCATGTTCCAAATGGCGTTGAATTCGTATATATTTACAGCAATAATGGAGAGTTGACTCCATATGCAGACATTACAATTACCCACAACACAATAGACAGTGGAATAAAGGCTGTAACAGTATGGTATGCAGATTGGGGAATAAAGGACAGCAATTACATTGTAATCCCTAAGGCAAATCTGGTTAAAACCAGCCTAAAAATAGCTGATATTGCAACATTCTATGGAAAGATCCGCATTAGCCTTGAAGATGTTAACGGCGAGGGAATTTCAAATGCAAAAATTTCCTATATGATAAACAATGGAGACGTTAAGACAATCCTGACAGACAGCGATGGAAGCGCAATCATCTATGTTGACGAGGACGGAATAGTGGACTTTGTCTATGAAGGTGATGGCAACTATGATGAAAGCTTTGCATCAATCAACTTTTCAAACACTGCAAATGCTAAAAAGGCAAGTTATATCCTTGCGGAAAATGCAAATTTAACCGCCCCTACACTCCCTGCAGCAAGAACAGGAGAATACTTCAGCTACAAGATAACAGATGAAAATGGAAATCCATTAATCAACAAGAATCTTAAAATAGGATTTAATGGACATGTCTATAATGCCACAAGCGATGAAAACGGTGAGGCAAGAACCCAAATAAACCTTAAGGCTGGAGGATATACCTTTGCAGTATGTTTCCTTGGAGATGATGACTATGAACCTTCATTTGAAGCGGCAAAGGTAACTGTCATTAAACAGACAGGAAGCCTTACAGTTGCAAGCAAGTCATATAAGGCAAGCGCAAAGACAAAGACCTTGACTGCAACTTTCAAGGATGCAAAGGGAAACCTTGTATCCGGAAAAAGCCTGAGCTTTACTGTAAATGGAAAAACATACACAGCAAAAACCAATAAAAATGGAATTGCAAGTGTCAATGTAAGTTTATCAGCAAAGAAAACCTATTCATTTACAGTCAAATTTGCAGGAGACGAGATTTTTAATGGAATGACTAAAACTGGAAAAGTGACTATCAAATAGAGCTTAATGTCAGAACTGTTTAAAATGGATTTAAAATATATAAATCAATAAATATTTAGAAAAAGAAAGATTTGCTTTTCTTTTTCTTTTAACTTTTCTTTTTCTAAATTATACACCTTATTAACACTTAACTTTCTCTTTAAACCTCCTTTATCTAAATTATACACCTTATTAACACTCAACTTTCTCTTTAAACCTAATTTTTCTAAGTTATACCTTATTAACACTCAACTTTCTCTTTAAACCTAATTTTTCTAAGTTATACACCTTATTATCACTTAACTTTCTCTTTAAACCTTATTTTTCTAAGTCATACACCTTATTATCACTTAACTTTCTCTTTTAACCTTTCTTTTTCTAAAATAAATTAAAATTAATACCCATTTGATTAAAAAAAAATAAAATAAAATAAATATTATAAGACTATTTTTATAAAAAAAACTAATTTAATAATTTAAAAAAAGAAATTAATTTTAAAAAATCTTCTCAAAATGTAATCACATTCATAAAAATAATAAAAAAACTCTTTTTTTAATAAAAAAATAATAATTTTTAATAAAAAAATAATAATTTTTAATAAAAAAATAATAAATTTTAATAAAAAAAGTAATAAAAAACTAAACGAAAAGTATTATAATGCACCTAATAAAATAAAAATTAGACTATTTTAAATAACAATTCTTTCTTAAAAACTAAAAATACAATTTTTAAAAAAATTATAACAAAAATAAGAAAATAAGAAAATAAAAATGAAAAAAATAAGATTTTTGAACAATTCTAATTAAAAGACAAACTATATATTACATATCGTCAATATATATAAAATACTAACATTAATTAAAATTAAATATTATTAATTAAAGATAATTTTAATTTAAAAAAAATGTTTTTGCATTTTTTTAAAGTTAGTGTTAAATTGAAATATTAAAAAAATATTTTAATTTTAATTTAAAATATTTTAAATTAAAAACTTTTTTAAAAATAAAACTATGGAGAATATCATATGAATAAAAAGATTATATTATCCATCTTTTTAGTTTTATTAGTTGCTATATCTATTTCTGCAGTATCTGCTGCAGATGATGCTAATGCTACAGATGACTCAAGTAATGAAACTGTAGTTGCTGAACCTAAAACCATTGAAGTAACAGGTGAAACAGCAGCAGACATTCAATCAGCAATTGATGAAGCTAATGATGGAGATACCATTTCATTAAAAGAAAATGGAGTTTATGATGTAAATGCTACCAAGTTCAACCTTACCAAACAAGTTACCGTTAAAGGTAACAACGCTACCCTCAATGTAGATGGTGCAGGTCAAGGCGGAGCAGATGCTACTTTCATTGCAAACAAAGCTGGAACTGGATTTGAATGCATTACATTCATCAATACAAACGGACCAAAAACTTATGGAGAAAAAATTAGTGGAGTAGCAATTCAATTAGCTATCGAAAACGGTACCGTAGACAACTGTAATTTCATTGACTTCAGCAGTGGAGTTTATGGAAGAGGTGCAGCTTTCTGTACTATTACAAATTCCTACTTCAACGGATCTTCCACCTCAGTAACTAACGGTGGAGCAAAAGAATCCGGTACTAAAGCAGTCAACCTTATGGGATCTCACGACATTACCGTAACCGGCTGTACTTTTGAAGGTCAAGTTCTTGACGGTATATCCATTGCAAGTAACTCTGGAAATAACATCATGACTGACAACACTTTCATTAACAACTGTTACGCAATCTACTTCGGTGGAGCTTCCACCCAAGGATGTATCATTGCAAACAACAGTTTCATTAACTGTGGTTACTGTGAAGATGCTGAAGGTAACGTAATATTCAAAGACTTACCAGTACTCAGTACTCAAAAAGCAGCAAACGGATACCAAATTCTTGAAAACACCTTTGTTGCAAGAGAAGGATCTGTTCTTCTCAAAGCAGAATCCGGTAACACCGCTCACGGATACCCAAGTAAAATTGGTGACATTAACATTACCAATAACGTAATTACCGTAGCTGAAGGTGCAGATGCAGATTCCATTACCTTTGTTGCTCTCTTAAGTAACTCCGGTGCATTAAGCCCATACGCACCTATCGCTATTGTAAACAACACTATCGATTCCGGTGTAACTCCTGTAAGTGTATGGTATGCTGACTGGGATGCTACAATAAAAGACAACGAAACCAACGCAACCACCAACATTGGTGTAATCATTGCTGCAGCAGACCCTGCTGCAACCGCTATCAGTGTTGTATCTGTTGCTACCGCTGATCAAAAAATCGTCATTGAATTAGCAGATGTAAATAAAGACCTCTTAGCAGGAAAAGTTATTGCTGCTACTTTAAATGATGAAGAATTAGGTAATTTCACCACTGATGAAAACGGTCAAGTAACCATCGACGCAACTGCAGATGGTGTTTACGCTTTCGCATTTGCAGGTGAAGACACTCTTGGTGCATCTGAAGCTTCCATTACTTTCACAAGTACTGCATCAGCTAAAAAAGTAAGTGTAGTTGTAGCTGAAAGCACTAACATTACCGCACCTACTGTACCTGCTGAAAGAACTGGTGAATACTACACCTACCAATTAACTGATGAAGAAGGTAATCCTTTAGTAGAAAAAGAACTCAAGATCGGATTTAACGGACACGTTTACAACGCAACCACCGATGAAAACGGTCAAGCTAAAACCCAAATCAACTTAGTTGCTGGTGGATACACCTTTGCAGTATGTTTCTTAGGTGACGATGAATTCGAACCTTCCTTCGAAGCTGCAAAAGTAACTGTTGTAAAACAAACCGGTTCCTTAACCGCTCCTACCAAATCTTTCAAAGCTAGTGCAAGCAAAACCTTAACCACTACCTTTAAAGATGACAAAGGAAACCTTGTTGCTAACAAGAAAGTAACCTTTACCGTAAACGGTAAAACCTACACCGCAAAAACCAATGCTAAAGGTGTAGCTAGTGTAAAAGTAACTTTAACTACTAAGAAAACTTACTCTTACACCGTTAAATACGCTGGAGACAACATCTTCAACGCTATTACCAAAACCGGTAAAATTACTGTAAAATAGATAAATAGATTTTTTGAAAAGTAATTTTATTACTTTTCAATCCTTTTCTATTTATTTTTAAAAACAACTCTTTTTAACTAATTTAAAAAAAATAACTATTTTTAAACTCTTTTTAATAAAAATTTAAACCCTATATAACTAATTTAAAAAAAAAACAACTATTTTTAAACTCATTTTAATAAAAATTTAAACCCTTTATAACTAATTAAAAAAAAATAACTAAATTAAAACTCTTTTTAATAAAAATTTAAACTCTTTTTTAAATAATTTTAATAAATTTAAAAAAATAAGCAATTATAAACACTTTTTAACTGAATTAATTTAATTTGAAAAAACTAATTCTAAACTCTTAATTGAAACTTAAACTCTTTTTTAAAAGGATTTTTTTAAAAAACTATCTAAAAAAATATATTTTTCTAAAAAAATAAAAATTAAAAAGTAGTAAAAAGTGTATAAAATAATAATACTTTTTTTCAAAAAGACTATAATATATTAAAAAAGAATATATTAACCTAATTCAAAATATTATATTATATTGAAATGAAAGCTTTGACATAATGTAAAGTTAATAATTTAAATTATAAGAAATCATGAAATTGATTTCAATTAATCAAAATAATAAAATTAATTTATAGGACATAAAAAAGGGAGATAAAATGAAGAATAAAAAGATTATATTAATTTCATTGCTCTTTATTTTAGCTATAATCAGTATAGGTTCAGTTGTAGCTGCAGACAATGATGAAATTAATATTATTGATGAAGATTCATCAATTATTACAGATGATATTGTCAGTACAGATATCACAAATGATTTAGAAAGTAATGATACAAATAATATAAATTCCAATAATTTAGAAAGTGCAGACACTAATCTAAATTCCAATGATTTAGAAAGTGCAGACACTAATAATCCAAATTCCAATGATTTGGAAAATAATAATTTAGAAATAGCAAAGGATTTAAAAACCAATAAAAATTCCTTAAAGTCAAATAAGGTCTCTTCAACAATCACTGTAGACGGAAGTGCATACAACCAGATGTCCACTCCAAGCATTCAAAATGCCATAGACAGTGCAAGTGCTGGAGATACAATCATAATTACAGGAACAAGTTATGTTCACTGCCACTTCATCGTAGACAAGCAATTAACAATTATTAGTGAAGTTGGAACAGTAATGACACCTTGTCCATCAAATACAAGAGGCTCAGGATCTCACGGACTATTCTACTTCAGCCCAGATGCCAGCGGATCTGTCCTTATGGGATTCACATTAAACAATGACTTAGGGGATGAGGACGACTATGGAGCATTTATAAGAGGGGCTGAGAATGTCCAAATCATCAATTGTACCGCAAGTGTAAGTGATGGGGACGCAGTCAGAATAGAAAATGCTAAAAACATTGCGGTGACAAATTCCACATTGACCAATTCAAATATAGGAGTCAGAATCATATGCTCTGAAAAAACCACAATCAAAGAGAATAACATTAGCTATAACAAGCTTACAGGAGTTCTTGTTGGCGATGGGAATCTCAACACAACAATCATGGACAACAACATCACATACAACAAGGCAACAGGAATCAACATGAGTTCCGGAGACTATGTCTATGTCTTAAGCAACATGATTGCATTCAATCAAAACCCAAGTACAAGCAGCGGTTCTGGAGTTTATGTAAACTCAAACATAACAAAAATCGAAATAAAGGGAAACTACATAAGGCAAAATGGACAATATGGTGTCCTTAACGACTACCGTGCAAGAAACATGGATGCAAGCAAGGGTGCAGAAAAATTAGAAACAATAGAAAACAACTATTTCATGGGCCACACTGAAAGACTGGCATACCATATACAATACAGCAGCTATAACGGCGGACCATTTATCTACGATGCAGATAATGACTTATATATCTTTGTAGGAGAAGGAAAGGGTAACTGGGACATTGGAAAAACCGTTGTTTACCTTGGATACACCTACTATATAGATGAAACCATTTGTGGAGCCACCCTTTACAAGGCACCTAATACAGCTTGGGGAAGTGACAACTACAAGTTAAAGCTAAGTGAGATTACAGAGGATGACAAGGGAGTCTATTCAGTCTCAATCCTAGACAACAATGGCAAGATTGCAAGTGATTTAAGCTCAATCTATGTGACATTCTACCTCAACAAGAACAATTCAAATGCCACTCCTCAAGATGGTGACGTATACAGAACAGTATTGATGAAAAACGGAACTGCAACTGCAGATTTCCGTGATGAGGACTTCCTAGAAACTGGAAACACAATAATTGCAAGTTTCCCAGGTATGTTTGAACTTTATACAATCAATCCCTATGTTAAATTCAATGTTCCGGATGAGGACATTCCAGGAACCTACAGCGACACAGAAATGATTGTATCAGATACCATCCTTGTTCCATCCTCAGGAGATAAGCTCCTTGCAAAACTTGTGGACAAACGCGGAAATCCTGTTGTTAACAGAACAGTCACATTCAAGATTGATGGACTAAGCAAAAGCTATACAAAAACAACAGACGAAAACGGAACAGCATTCATTACAATCAATCTGGCAAAGCAAAAAACATACAAATACACAGTGAGCTTTGATGGTGATGAAAACTACAACAAGAGTATGGCCACTGCAAATCTGATTATCGCAAAGCAAAGTCCTCAGATTATAAGCTCAAACATGGCTCTTTTACCTGCTTCAGGGGAAAGGTTCATTATCACATTAAAGGATCTTAACAATAAGCCAATTGCCAATAAGACTGTCAAATTTACAATCTCATCAAAAACCTATACAAAAACAACAGACGAAAAGGGAACAGCATTCCTCACAATCAATCTTGTCAAAGAGAAAAGTTATGCAATGACAATCCAATCCCCTGCAACAAGCCAATATAAGTCTGTCACAAAATCAAATGTGGTCATAATCAAGACAGGAGCAAATCAAACCAAGATTTCCGCTTCAGACATGAGCCTAAAGCCAAGGGCAGGTGAAAAATTCATTGCAATCCTTAGCGACAAAAATGGAAATCCGCTTGCAAACAAGACAGTGACATTTACAGTCTCATCAAAGACCTATACAAAAACAACAGACGAAAACGGGACAGCATTCCTCACAATCAATCTGGTTAGGGAAAAAACTTATTCCCTCACAACAAAGTTCTATGGGGATGAGATCTACAGCTCTGCAAGTCTTGTCTCAAAAATAAAAATCGGAAAGGAAAGCTATAATCTTGAAACTTATGACAGAACATACATTTCAAGAGCAGGACAACTGTTTACTGCAAAATTGACCAATTCCAAAGGAGAAGCTATAAGCGGTGCCAAAATAAGCTTTACAGTTTCCTCAAAAACCTATAACAAGACTACTGATGATGAGGGAATTGCCACATTGACAATCAATTTGGTAAGAAAGACAAGCTATAAAATCAGCAGCAAATTTGCAGGTGACAGCAGCTCTCTTGCAATAAGCAAGTCCAATACAATCAGGATTACTGATGAGATTGAAAAATCCTATGTTGACAAGAATCTTGGAAATGCTGAAATTCAGAGAATCATTGATGAGGCAAAGGAAAACTATGACGTTGAATTCCTTGGAGCTTCCTACGACGACATAAATCTGACAGTAAACAAGAGCCTTGCAATCTATACAAATTCAAACTCCACACTGAATGGAAAGGATGGGGCAAGCGTATTTACAATAAACAATCTTGATTTGGCAAGCATATCATTCTTCAACATTAATCCAAACTCCGCTACAGCTGAAGGAAATGGAATAGTCATCAATAATTCCAAAGAGGTGGCAATCAACAAAAACACCATTAAAAACAGCTTGGATTCAAGTAAAATGGATGACTACAATAATGGAAGTACAATCCTGCCGGGATATGGAATCTGGATAATAAACAGTGAAAATACGCTTATAGACGAAAACAGCATCAGTTCATTTGAAAGCGGAATCTACTTTGAAGACTCAGACAGTACAGTAATGAGATCAAATACAATAAGTGAAAACAATTATGGTATCAAATCAGGATTTGGAAATGAAAACACTGAAATCATTGGCAATACAATAATTGACAATATCGGATGGTATACAGAAGAGGTTCCTGAAGGACCAAGAGGATATGGTATTTTCCTCAACAATTCTGCAGTAAACATAAGCATAAATGAAAACAATGTAAGCAACAACTACATAGGCATTTCAATTGATGCAAACAACAGTACTGGAATCATTATCACAAGCAATCTGATTGCAGACAATTCATTGGAGGGAATCAGATTCAATGAAGGATATGACTTGGCTTTAAATGTAGTTGAACCTATTGTTACAGACAATGCAATCTATAGAAATGCAGAAGGTCCAAGCCTAATGATTTTAGGTGAAATGAGTGCAAATCCAAATGGCATCTATGGTGCTGGAGAATGGAATGACAGCCTCAAGCTTTCAATTGGTCCAAATTGGTATGGAGTAAACAATCTTAGAACCTGGGACAATGCAACTGGAATTGTAGGAGTTGGAACAATGTGTCCAAGAATCAAAACCACTACAATCCAATTTACAAGCCTTGAGTCAGAAAGTCCTGGAAGCTATAAGATAAACTTCTACAAGAATGGAGAATTGGCAAAATCACTTGCAAAATTCGACATTTACGCTACAATCAATAGGGGAACAGAAAGTCAGGAAGAAGTTCATTTCTGGATTGAAAATGGAACAGGAAGCTTTAGTTTCAACAAGGAAAACTACATAGGAGGCAATAACAAAATTGAAATTTCAGTCGGATCTTTGATTCATGTTATTGACAGATTATATTCAGTAGTTTACACTTATGAAGTTCCTGAAAGTGAAATTCCGGCTTAAACAAATAATAAACAACAACAAACAAATCAACAACAAACAAATCAACAACAAACAAATTAACAACAAACAAATAAAAAAAACAACAAACCAAAAAACAAAAAAAACAAAAAATAAATAAAATAAAAAAAAACATTATTCTTTAAAATGAGATTCATATGAATTTCATTTTAATTTCCCTTTTTTTAATTATTAAAAATTTATTTTTTTAGTATAGTTTCGGACATAAAAATTTTTAGTTATTTGTTATAAATTTTTTTATCCAAT
>NZ_CALCYR010000243.1 GCF_937906425.1 uncultured Methanobrevibacter sp.
AATAAAAAATTATTTTAAAAGCATTAAAAATTTATATTTATTTATTGATTATTTTATTATTAATTTCAAATTGAATTCAATTCATTGATTTTCAATTATTTGTCATTTTCATATTTTAATATTGGACTAAATAGATTATTTTCTATTTAATTAAACTTGGTTTAAACAATATTATTCATTATCAATTTCCAAATAAAAAAATAAAGGTGTAATCTGTGAAAGTACAATCTGATGTTAACATAGGACTGGTGGGCCATGTCGATCACGGTAAAACAACACTTACAAAAGCATTGTCTGGTGTATGGACAGATACTCACAGTGAAGAAACAAAAAGAGGCATATCCATTCGTTTGGGATATGCTGATATTGAATTTAGAGAATGTCCGGAATGTGAAGAACCTTTATGCTATACTACTTCTAAAAAGTGTCAACATTGTGGAAATGAAACTGAAATTATTAGAAAGGTATCATTTGTAGATGCTCCTGGACACGAAACCTTGATGGCAACCATGTTGTCTGGTGCAGCTATTATGGATGGTGCAGTTTTAGTTATAGCTGCCAATGAGGAATGTCCACAGCCACAAACCAAGGAGCACTTGATGGCTCTTGATGTAATCGGCGTTAAGGATGTAGTTGTAGTTCAAAATAAGGTTGATATTGTTCCTAGGGAAAGAGCTATTGAAAGTTATAAGGAAATTAAGGAATTTGTAAAGGGTACTTGTGCAGAAGATGCACCAATCATACCTGTTTCCGCTCAACAAGGAGCAAATATAGATATTCTTATCAAGGCTATTAATGATACCATCGTGACTCCAGAGAAGGAATTGGATAAACCTGCCAAGATGCATGTTGCAAGATCTTTTGATATTAATAAACCTGGTTCTCACCCAGATAAGATTAAAGGTGGAGTAATCGGTGGAAGTTTGGTTCAAGGTACCCTTAAATTAGGGGATATGATTGAAATAAGACCTGGAATCAATATCAAGGAAAGCAAACAGAACAAATGGATGAATTTAACCTCTGAAATCATTGGTCTTGAAGCTGGCGGAAAGGCTGTTGAAGAGGTTGGTCCTGGCGGTCTTATAGGAGTTGCTACCAAGTTGGACCCTTCCCTAACCAAGGCGGATTCATTGTCAGGTTCTGTTGCAGGTGCTGAAGGTACATTGCCTGAAGTTTTGCATGGCTTTGACATGAAAACCGAACTCTTGGACCGTGTTGTCGGTACCAAGGAAGAAAGAGAAGTGGCTCCAATTAAAATCAAGGAACCATTAATGATTAACTGTGGTACAACAACTACCATTGGTGTTGTAACAAAGGTTAAGAAAAACGTTTCTGTTGCTTTGAAATTACCTGTATGTGCGGATAAGGGAGACAGAGTCGCTTTATCCCGTAGGGTAGGAGCACGTTGGAGATTAATCGGTTTTGGTATTATTCAATAAATGATAATGGGTTCATTCATATAAATGATGGATGATGATATTGAATGATTTGCTCATTTCATTAATAATGTTTTCTTAACATTTAGGAATAATTGTTTCAAAACTAAAATTTTATATTTTGTGATATTATGGAATCTAGGGAAGTGTTTATTGATACAAACTTTTTTATGATTCCTTTTCAATTCAATGTTGATATTTTAGAAGAATTTAAAAGAATATTGCCTAATTATCGCCTTGTTACCTGTGACTTTGTTATTCGTGAACTTCAAGGATTGAAAAAGAATAGCAAGGGAAAGGTGAGATTGGCTGCAGGATTAGGTTTAAAAATAGCCCAATCAGATGAAATAGAAGTTAAACAGATCCCATTAAATAATGGAGAATCTGTTGATGATGCCTTGCTTAGAATTTCAAAGGTTTTAGCTACAAATGACATTGATTTAAAAAGAAGAGCTAAAAGAAAGGGCATTACTTTAATTTATTTAAGACAAAAGAAGTATTTAGCTGTTGAGGGTTATTTGCCATAATATTATGGTTATTTATTTAATTTATTTAAATTATTGGCTTTTTTAGCTTTTTAATTTAATTTTTGTTTAGTTTATTTAAATTATTGGCTTTTTTAGTTTTTTAATTTAATTTTTGTTTAGTTTATTTAATTTATTTAGTTTATTAGCTTTTTTTAGCTAATAATTTAATATTTATTTAAAATCTATTATTTACTTAATCCATTTAAGTTTATTCTTGATTTGGATTAAGTTTAAATATTACAATAATTATATTTTTAATTGAATATTCAATTTATATTTTATATGAGGGATTATTTTGTATTACATGACAACTATTGAGGGAACTGTAAGAATTCCACCATACAGATTTGGTGAACCTCTTGAAGATGTAGCTATTGAAACTTTAAATGAGTCTTACAATGGTCAACTTGATAAATATTTAGGTTTAATTGTAGGAGTAACCAGTATTGAAGAGATTGGTGAAGGAGTTCTTATCATGGGTGATGGAGCTGCTTACCATAATGTTATTTTCAATGCAATCTTCTTTAAGCCTGAACAACAGGAAATTGTTGAAGGTGAAGTTATTGATATAGCTGAATTTGGTGCATTTGTAAGAATTGGGCCTATGGATGGTCTTGTTCATGTATCTCAAGTAACTGATGATTATATAAATTATGATCCTAGAAATGCTGCTCTTTTAGCTAACGAATCCAATAAGGTCTTAACTGAAGGAGATAGGGTTAGAGCCAGAATAGTTACATTAAGTCTTAAAGGAAAAACCATTCAAGAATCTAAGATAGGTCTTACTATGAGACAACCTAATTTAGGTAAATTTGAATGGATTGTAAATGAAAAGAACAAAGCAAAAGAAAAAAAGGCTAAGGCGGTATAATGGTTTTAAAAGCTTGTACACATTGTAGTTTATTGTCTGAGGATAAAGAGCAATGTCCTGAATGTAAGAATCCTACATCCACCAATTGGAGTGGAATTTTAATTATTACAGATCCTGAAAATTCAGACATTGCAAAGGAACTTGGAATTTCCAAACCTGGAGAATACGCATTAAGAGTCAGATAATTATTTTTTCTTTTTTTCTTTTTTTTAATTTTTATTACTATTTTTATTGTTTTAGCTATTTTTAATCTTTTTTATTACTATTCTTATTATTTTAGCTATTTTCATTTATTTTTACTAATTTTTCTTAATTTATTCTTATTTTTCTCAAATGTTATTTAAAATTCTTCTTTTCCATAAAATTTATATACTAAATCTAATAATATAAATATTATTAAAATTATTAATTTTTTTATTTATTTATGCATTATCTATTGATTTTTCATTAATTAAATAAAAATAAATTTTTAAATAAATGATTAAGAGGTTTTGAAATGGCAAGTTTGACTGAAATATTTAAAGAGGCTTTAACTTACCCAAGTTATGATTTTAAGGCATTGCTTATCTTAGGTATTGTCTTTGTTGTTGCTAACATATCCCAAATCTTGGAATCATGGGGCATTGACCTTGGTGTTGCAACCATATCCATTTTAGGAATTATCTCAATTATACTTTATTTTATCATTCAAGGTTACTCAATAAGCGTACTTAAGGAAACCATTGAATATTCAGATGAAATTCCTGCTTTGAATTTAGGAAAAAATTTAGTTTCTGGAATTAAATTCTTAGTAGTGGAAATTATTTATTGGATTATTCCTATTATTTTATCCTTTGTTGTTTTCTTTATAAGCGGAGGTGCATCAGCCACTGTTGATTTGGCAGGGGTTATTCAAAACAACACCAATAATTTTACTGCTAATGTAACTGCTAATTCTGTATTGGCTAACATTCCACAGGAATATATTAATTCCTTTTTATCAAGCTTTTCCATTACAATAATCATTGCTGTAATTCTATTTTTAATATTTGGATTACTCCTTGAAATTGCAATGTGCAGATTTGCTAAATATGACAGTATAGGTGAAGCTTTAAGCATTGGTGAAGTAATTGCTGACATTCGTGCAATTGGAATTGGCAAATTTATTGGATGGTATATTATTTATATAATTATTGCAGCTATTTTAGGAATTATTGCAGGAATAGTTACTGCAGTGCCATATATAGGTGTACTTGTTTCATTTATATTGGTTGGCCCATTCATATTTTTATTTGCTTCCAGAGCTTTAGGAAACTTATATCTTGAAGCCGACGTTTAAATAAAATCAAGATCAAATCTTGATTTTTATTTTTTTATTTTTTTTATTTTAGGTTAAAATATTTTAATTTTAATTTTTTAATTAGGTTTAATGTTAAAATTTTTATTTTATTTTTAATTATTCGGCTTTTAATTAGAATTTTTATTTTAATTTTAATTATTAGGCTTTTAATTAGAATTTTTATTTTATTTTATTTTTAATTATTAGGCTTTTAATTAGAATTTTTATTTTAATTTTATTTTTTAGCTTTTAATTTTAATTTTAATTTTATATTTTCTAAAGCAATATTTCATTGATTTTTTATAAAAATGCCCTATTTTTACTTTCTAAAATATTGCTTTTATTTTTTTAAACTATTTTTATGCTAAACTTTATATATCTTGAATTAGATAAATATTAAAGTATAATAATTGTTTTACTATAGTTTTTTAATTTTAAATAACAATTTTTATAATGCTTTCAAGTATAAAATTGGTTTACTATAGTTTTTTTTTAATTTTAAATAACAATTTATTATAATGATTTTTTGATTGATTGATTGAGGTTAAAACTTGTTTGTATTAGATGAAAATTTAATAGGTGAATTTAAGGCTCCCTTAGGCAAATTGTATGTTAATTTTGAAGATGCAATTCCTAAAATCAAGGAAGCTAGTTTTTTAATCTCTGTTGGTGATCAAACCACTAAAAATCTTCTTGATAACGATTTAATTCCTGACTTGGGAATTATAGACAATCGTATTCAAAGAAAAGATCATAATCATAATATTATTCAAACAAAAAACATTTTAGAAGCAGACAATCCTGCAGGTACCATTACTGAGAACCTATGGGAAACCATAGATTCAGCAATTTCCCTAATACGTGAAGATAATGAAAATCGTCTCATTGTTGTTAAGGGGGAAGAAGATCTTGCTGTTCTTCCTTGCTTATTAATGGCTCCTGAAGATGCTGTTATTTTATATGGTCAACCTAATGAAGGGTTGGTTTTTGTTAATGTTTTTGAAGCTAAGGACAAGGCCACTAAACTCATGACATATTTTAATGAAGAATAGTCTTGGATTTGTCCTGAAAATTAAATTTTATTTTAATTGTATCAATTATTATGAATATTTAATTTATTTAAAACCAAAAAAAAGAGGTTTTATGATGGAAATCGATATTATTGAGAAAAAAGAAAATATTTTATTTGACAGAACCGAAGTAAGATTTAACTGTTCATATGAAGGGGAAGCAACTCCTAAAATCTTAGATGTAAAAAGTAAATTAGTTGCTTTACTCGACACTAAAAAAGAATTAATCGTAGTTGACAATCTTCAACCAGGATACGGTGAACCTAAAGCTGTAGGTTATGCTAAAGTATATGGTAGAGAATCATCCTTATTAGATGTAGAAAAACCTAGTGTAATTGCTAAAAACAAAGAACCAGAAGCTCCTGCTGAAGAAGAAGATGAAGCGGAAGAATAGATTAATGAATTAGGAGGATATTAATATGGCTACTAAAAAAGAATTATATACTGTTGAAGGAGACAAAATCGTAAGAAAAAATCCTTTCTGTCCTCGTTGTTCTGAAGGTGTATTTATGGCTGACCATGGTGATAGATACGCTTGTGGTAAATGCGGATACACTGAAATGAAAACTAAAGAATAAATATTCTTTATTTTCTTTATCTTTTTTTATTTTTTAATATTTAACTTAATAGGCTAGTTTTAACTAATTTTATTTAATTTTAACATTTTTTAATTTTTATTTAATTTTAATCTCTATTTTTAACTAATTTTAACTAATTTTAACTAATTTTAACTAATTTTAACTAATTTAACTAATTTTATCTAATTTAAACTAATTTTATTTAATTTAAATTCTATTTT
>NZ_CALCYR010000244.1 GCF_937906425.1 uncultured Methanobrevibacter sp.
ATAAAACATCTAAAATAAAACATATAAATTCAGATTTTTATAAAAAAAATATAAAACATTTAAAATAAAACATATAAATTCAGATTTTTTAAAAAAATGTAAAACATTAATGCAAAAAAGATTTTTATGAGTTAATTCTCATAAAAACTATTTATTTTTTAAATACAAAAATAGTTTTAATACAATAAAACTTTATAATTATTTCCAAATTATGAGTGATAATATGGATAAGATTTATGCAATCATTCCTGTAAGTCAATTTGCAAATGCAAAAACAAGACTGTCTCCATTTTTATCCCCTGAGGAAAGGGAAAATCTCTTAAAGGCAATGCTTAAAGACATTGCAAATGCATTAAAACCAATAGTCGACAAGATAATAATCATCAGTAAGGATCAAGATGTTCTTGATTTTGCAGAGGAATTGGAGCTTACAACAATAATAGAGGAAGATGACAATAATAAAAAAGTCTTGAAGGCCTCAGACAATAGCGGATTAAACAGAGCCTTAAAACAGGCCATGAAATGGTCAAGAACAAAAACAAGGAAAGTTATCATATTGCCTTCAGACATTCCATTAATCGGAAAGACCAATTTAAAACTACTTATTGACCATGCAAAGAAACTGGACTTCATCATTGTTCCGTCAAAGGGCGGAGGAACAAATACATTAATAACAAAGCCTTTGGCAATTGACATGAAATTTGGAGAGTTTTCATTCCAAAAACACATTGAGGAAGCTGAAAAGAAAAAGCTGACACCTCTTGTCCACGATTCATTTTACATGGCACTTGATGTTAATACAACTGAAGACCTTGGGGAAATCATGATCCATGGAAATGGAACAGAAACCAAAAGATATTTGGAATCCCTTGGAATAAAGGTAGAATCAATCCACGGCCATGAAAGACTAAAGGTCACCAGAGAAAATTAAATAAAAACAAAAAAAACAAGATGTGATATAATGATAGGATTGTCAATAGCTGGATTCGACCCCTCAGGAGGTGCAGGAATATTAACAGACATTAAAACAATGGCTGCACATGGAGTTCACGGAACCAGTGTTGTAACAGCATTAACTGCTCAAAATCCTAAAAAAGTGTTTTCTGTCCAACCTATAAGCACCTCATATATATCTGAACAGATAGATTCTATTTTTGATGAGTATAATATCAAATACTCAAAGACAGGCTTATTATACTCAAAAGAAATCATCCAACTTGTAAGTAAATCAATCGACAAATACGATTTAAAGACAGTTGTTGATCCAGTGATGGTGGCAAGTGCAGGAGACCAGCTTGCAAAGGACAAATTGGCAGATTCAATGAACAAATATCTGCTTGAAAAGACAATCCTGGTTACACCAAATCTTCATGAAGCTGAAAAATTGGCAAATATTAAAATAGAAAGCATTGATGATGCAATTGAGGCAGCTTCAAAAATAGGAAAGAAGACAAATGTCATTATTACAGGGGGACATCTTAACGGAAACAATGTAATATACACCAAGGAAAATGACAATATCACCATAATCAAGCAGGAACTGATTAAAACAGACAATCTTCATGGAACAGGCTGCAGCCTATCTGCTGCAATTACAGCTAACCTGATTTTAATTGAGAATAATGGATTAAATGAAAAGCAAAACCCTGAAAATGTCAATAAGGAAAGCCCTGAAGATGAAAAATTATTGTTGGCCATTGGAAATGCAACAAAATTCATTTACGAATCTGTAAAACATGGCAGATTCGGAACTTTAAATCCTAATTTTAACAGTAATTTAGACTTAATCTAAAGTTTAAATACAATTTTAATAATAATTTAGACTTAATTTAATCAAAACATGATTTTAATACTAATTCAAACTTAATTTAATATTAAAACCTAATTTTAACCATATTTTTTCAAAATATATAAAAATATATGAATAATGAATAAATGAATAAATGAATAATAAATTAAGTTTAAAACTTAAAAAAAAGTATTATAATAAATAAAATTATAAAAAAAGTAAAAATAGCTATTTTTAAAAGAAATAATAAAAAATAAAAAGAAAAAATTAAAAATAAAAATTAAAATTAAAATTAAAAATAAAAAATAAAAAAAGATTATAAAAAAAGATTAAAAAAAAGATTATAAAAAAAGAAATAGAAACCTAAGGTTCCCAAATTCCTAATAATTGTTCAATCTGATCCTGGAAGTCTAAAAATTCTCTAGATTCTCTTTGTCTAGGTCTTTCAAGAGGAACTTCAACGATTTCCTGAATTCTACCCGGATTCTTATCCATAATCACAATCTTGTCTGCAAGATAAACAGCCTCATCAACGTCGTGAGTAACAAAAATAATAGTTGTTTTAAATCTTTTCCATACTCCGATCAATTGTTCCTGCAAGCTGTGACGATTTATCATATCCACTGCTGAAAACGGTTCATCCATAAGTAAAACAGGAGTGTGATTTAATAAAGAACGAATAATAGCCACTCTCTGTTTCATACCACCAGACAATTCATGAGGATAACTGTATTTAAAGTCTGCCAAACCTACTCTTTCCAAATATCTTTCAGCAGCAGCCAAATTCTCTTCCTTATTTGAATCCTTATCTAAATTTAATCCAAACATTACATTATCTAAAACATTTAACCAAGGGAATAAGGAATATTGTTGGAAAATAAATCCTCTGTCCTTGGAAGGGCCTGTTACGAGTTCTCCCCTATCATGAATTTCCCCTTCATCAGGCTTTTCCAAACCACCAATCATTCTTAAGAGAGTGGTCTTTCCACAACCGGAAGGTCCCAATAGACAAATCAATTCTCCATCATCAATATGTAAATCCACATTTTTCAATGCGATAAAATCCTTATCTTTAGTAATAAATGATTTAGAAACATTATTAATATCAATTGCCAATATAAACACCTTTTTTTTAAAATTAATATCCTAGATTGCTAAAAATTCATTTTATCAAGAGTTTTAATTAAAGTATTTGCCCAATAGAAAATAATAAAAATATTTACAAATTAGGAAAAACAATTAAAGTATTTGCCCAATAGAAAATAATAAAAATATTTAC
>NZ_CALCYR010000245.1 GCF_937906425.1 uncultured Methanobrevibacter sp.
AATTTAAATCTAAATAGAAAAAATAGTGAAAAAAATTGAAAAAAATTTTTTATAAAAAATTTAAATCTAAATAGAAAAATAGTGAAAAAATTTAAAATAAAATCAAATACAATGAATAAGTAAAATTAGAAAAATAAGAAAAAATAGTAATAAGATATTAAAAAAGAAAAAAAGAAAAACTAATTATTAAATTATAAATAACTAGTTAAAATAGTCCATGCTATAAACCAACAGAATCCGAATGGAAGAATTCCATCCCATAACCATGCAGAAAATCCTTTAATTTCTTCTCCAAAGTATTTTTGACATAGTTGACCAATAGCATAAAGTATAACTATACCAATTGCAAATGCTAAAACATCATTTTTAAATCCAAACCAGCCTAATGTAAATGCTGTAGATAAAACAGCTGAAACGAGAGCTCCAACAAGGTGAATTGATACAGTTTGAACAGTTGAATCCATTAATTTTCCTCCAAATTGTATAAATAATAAATAAATTGATTAATTAAAAATAATAGTTTAAGATAAGATAATTTAAAGCCGTAAAATAAAATTAAAAGAAAAATAAAATTATAAATGAAATCATTTTATAAAATAAATTTAAATTCAATTAATTTTTACACTTCTTAATCATAAAAAACTATAGTTATTAATTATATAAGTTAATATAATATATAAAATATTGCATAAAAATTAGAAAAAAAGGAAAAAATTAAAAAAAAAAATAATTTGTAAAAAATTAACTTTTTCTTAATCTTAAAAATTCCTAAAAAAATAAAATGACAATTTTAATCGGGTAAATTAAAAATAAAATAAAAAATTTAATCTAATTTATTAAAATTCCTAAAATAATAATACTTATTAAAAACATAATTAAATTATAAACTTAAGGATGAAAATATGAAATCAATGTCAAATGTGGACATATACACAATATGTCAAGAATTAAATGATTTATTGCTTGGAGCAAGAGTGGACAAGTCATTCCAACCTACCAAGGATACAGTGGTAATGAGGTTCCATAAGGCTGGAACAGGAAGGATGGATCTTGTAATTCAAGCAGGAAAAAGGATACACATAAGCCAATATCCATTAACAAATCCTCAAAATCCCCCTAGTTTTCCAATGCTACTTAGAAAAAGAGTGAAAGGAGCAAATGTCATAAGCGTAAGCCAACACAATTTTGACCGTGTCGTTGAAATAAAGATGAAAAAGGAAGAGACATATACACTTATAGTTGAACTCTTTGCAAAGGGAAACATCATACTTCTTAATGAATCAAATGAGATAATATTGCCTCTAAAACGCAAGCAATGGAGCGATAGGGACATAAGCTCCAAAAAGGAATATGTTTTCCCACAGGAACATGGGATAAACCCTATTGAAATAGAATTTGATGAATTTAAGGACATTGTAAAGGCCAGTGATGATGAGATTGTACGTCTTCTTGCAAAAAGCGGACTTGGAAGCCTTTATGCAGAGGAGATAATGCTCAATACCTCAATCAACAAGAAAACTCCATGCAGCGATTTAAGCGGGGAGGAAATAAGAACAATCTTTGAAGCATTGGAGAAGGTCTTCAAGCCGCTTAAGGATAAGGAATTCACTCCAATCATTGTAAACAATAAAAACATGAAGGAAAACTTTGAAAGTGAAAATTCTGAAAGTGAAATTGAAAATAAGAAGTTAGATAGTGAAATCCAGAACAAAAAGCCGGACAACAATTTACAGAACCAAAAACCAGACAGCGATTTACAGAACAAGAAACAAATCAGCAAATTCAAGGAAAAGGAAGATGTCATTCCATTAAAGCTAAAGCAATACGAAGGCTTTGAAGAGAAGAAATACGACTCTTTCAATGAGGCCTGTGATGAGTTCTACTCCTCAAAGGTAAAGAATGAAATAACAGACATTCAGGAAGCTGCCTGGAACAAGAAAGTTGGGAAATTTTCCAAAAGGCTTGAAAAGCAGGAAGAAACCCTTCACAACTTTGAAAGGACCATTGAAGAGTCCCAAAAGAAGGGAGAACTTATATTCACCAATTACTTGCAGATTGAAAACATCATCAATGTAATCAATGATGCAAGGGCAAAGGACTATCCATACAAGGAAATAGCTAAAACATTGAAAAAGGCTAAAAAGGATGGAATGGCTGAAGCCCAAATATTTGAATCAATGGATCCATTGGGAAACATCACACTTAGAATAGATGATACATCCGTTTCAATGGATTCAAGAAAATCAATTCCAGACAATGCTGAAGTCTATTATGAAAAAAGCAAGAAGGCAAAAAGAAAAATCAAGGGCGCTCTTATTGCTATTGAAAACACAAAGAGACAATTGGCTGAAATGGAAGAGAAAAAGGAAAAGGCAATGGCAAACATCATGGTTCCACAGAAAAGGGTCAAGAAGAACCTTAAGTGGTATGAAAAGTTAAGATGGTTTGTTTCAGGTGATGGAACACTTGTGGTCTGCGGTAGGGATGCAGGTTCAAATGAGGCTGTTGTAAAGAAATATCTTGAACAGAATGATGTTTATTTACATGCAGACATACATGGAGCGCCTTCAGTTGTTGCTAAAATTAGTAGCGACAAGTTAAATAATGATTTGCTTTATGAATTAGGTATCTTTGCAGCTTCCTTTTCAAGTGCTTGGTCAAGAAACTATGGAATGCAGGACGTTTATTGGGTTGAACCGGAACAGGTTTCAAAAACACCTGTTTCAGGAGAGTTTGTACCTAAGGGAGCATTTATCATAAGGGGACATAGAAACTACATCAGGGGATGCAAGTTGGAAATCTCCATTGGAATCGTTGAATACGACGGAGAAAAACGTATTATGGCAGGACCTAAGACAGCTATGGAAAAGTATACAAGTAAGTTTGTTACTATAAAACCAGGATACACTAAAAAAGAGAAAATAGCTAAGGAGATTTTAGCTAGAATAAATGAGGACAACTTGATAAGCCTTGATGACGTTGTTAGAGTACTGCCAAGTGGAAAATGTGATTTTGTTTAATTGAATATCTTTATTTGATTAAACAAATATTATTTTATTATTTAAACAGTGAAAAAAATAGCTAAATAAATTAAAATTAGTTAAAATAGAAAATAAATAAAATAAAATTAAAAAAAATTAAAATTAGTAAAAAAAGAAAATAAATAAAAATAAAATTAAAAAAAATTAAAATTAGTACAAATAGAAAATAAATTAAAATAAAATTAAAAATAATTAAAAAACAATAAAAATAGAAAATAAAAATTAAATTAAATAAGGATTAAACCTAATTTATTATTCTTTTTTTAAATCTGAAACTTAATTTCAATTATTATTCTTTTAAAACTGAATTTAAGTTAAAATTATTCTTTTTTTTAAATTCAGAAAATTTAAATAATTATTCCTCTTTTTTAAAGTCAGGAACATAAGTTTCCAATGGATTCATTATAACAACTTCCACCTTAGGATGGAGCTGATTAACAAAATTGGAGAAAACCGCAGGGTCCTGCTCTATTGCAGGGAAAGTATTGTAATGCATAGGAATAGCTACCTTTGGAGCAATCCACATAGCAGCCAATGCGCCTTGGAAAGGATCCATTGTAAATCTGTCTCCAATAGGAATCAATGCAATGTCCGGCTTGAAGATTTTTCCAACAACATTTTCCAAATCACTGAATAATCCTGTGTCTCCAGCATGGAATATTTTGGTTCCGTCCTCCAATGTAATCAGGAAACTTCCAGGATCTCCAGCTGGACGGATTTCATCAGTAAAATCAATGGAGGATGAATGTTTAGCATCAAGCATTGTAATTTTTATTCCCTGAATACTGACTGAACCTCCAGTGTTCATGCTTACACAGTCAAAGCCCTGTTCACCAAGGAACAATGAGATTTCGTGATTTGCAACAAGGGTTGCATTAGAATTGTTTGCTATTTCCATAGCGTCTCCAAAGTGGTCTGAATGACCATGGGTTATGCAAATAATATTAGCGTCTATGTCCTCAACAGGAAGAGGACAGGCAGGGTTATTGCTAATAAAAGGATCTATTAATATTTTAACTCCTTCTTCACTTATTATTTCAAAAGCAGAATGACCTAACCATTTTAATTCCATATTTACACCAAAAATATTTTTTTTATAATTAAATAAACATTATTTTTTTAATATAATGAATTTTTAAAATTAAATAAATAATAATAATTCTTTTAAAACAATGAAAATTCAATTTAAAGTTTTAAATTAATTTTAAATTGAAAAGAATCATGATTTAGAAAAAAATTTTTGAATAATTAGCATTAGATTAATTAACTCTCATCAGCAGTTGAGACATTTATTTCCAAATCCTTAGCTATCTCCCAGGAGGAATTAAACAATTCCTTAATGTTTTCAACTGAATCCTTGTCAGTGTATACAGCACCATATTCAAAGTCATCTTCAGATACACTGTTTGAAATCAATAATGCATGGGAAGTGTCTCCAATCAAATTGAAGGAATTAACTAAAGGCATTGTCTTGATTTCAACTCCTTTCTTAATCAAAGAGCTTAATAAGAGAACATAGGAAATGTCTTCCAAATCAAATTCCTGAATTATGATTCTTGTTTTTATCTGAGCAATGCTTGACAAGAAACGTTCTCCCATATCCTTGATTGTAGGAGCTTCCAATAATATTTCTTCCTTGGAGTGACTTGCTACCTCTTCAAAAGCCTCTTGGGAAGTTAGAATACCCTTTTCACAAATAACATAACTGTTCAATAACTTTGGAATAGGCAATGATTCAGGATTGTTTGGATCTATTTTAATTGTCTCTTGTGGCTTGGAAGCATCTAAATCAGATTTTTCTTCACCCAAATCATCAAGGCTTGATTGAACTGTCTTCAAGTCCCTTTCCAAATCATCAAGACTTGTGCCTATATTATCTACATCCTGAAGATTTTCTAAACCTGGAATGGATTCTTCAGCACTGGAATTCGGAATGGAACCAATACCAGAATCTATAATGGACTCAACACTAGAATCAGGAATAGCATTAGCACCAAAATCAGGAATAGCATTAGTACTAGAATCAGGAATAACATTAGCACCAGAATCAGGAATAGCATTAGCACCAGAATCCCCAGCAACAGAATCAACAATAGATCCTATAGCCTTATTTTCCCCACTTGACTTATCCTCATCGGCTTTAGGAACTTCCTTCTTATGTGGCCTTGAAAGATTGGAAATGCCTGATTTTTTGGAAATCGGATTTGTGGATGAGACTGAAGTTGGTCTAGGCAAATCATTTACATCAACTGTTTCGCGAGAAATAGGACTTATTGAAAAGCTTCCATCATCCAAACTTTCCTCAAGCAAAGTTTCATATTCTGAAACTTGATTAATCTCCTCATAATCACCATAGGCTGAAACTTGATTAATCTCCTCATAATCACCATAGGCTGAAACCTGATTAATCTCCTCATAATCACCAGAGGCTGAAACTTGATTTGATTCTTCAAAATCACCCTCATAGTCGGATTCGGCATGAATTGGAGTGATTGAAAATGATTCATCTGAAGCTTCATCAAAAATCACGTTATTGTAACTTGTATTTTCAGATTGGGCAAGGTTATAAACAGTTTCATTTTCATCCTCATCATAGCCGAAATCTGAAATAGGCAATATTACCTCATCATCAATGACCTTTGGAATCAATGTATAGCTGTCATCACTTGAGGAATTGTCATAAATTGTTTCAGTTTCTCCAACAGTAGCCAAAGCCTCTGATATTTCCTTGGATCTTCTTGGAATATTTGAAACTTTATGAGATTTCCTTTTAGGTTTACGGGTAACTTTCATAGGTTTTTCATAATTAGGGGTGAAATAAACCTTGTCCCCCTCATTTTGACCTTCCAAAGAGTTGACAGGTGCAGATTCAGACCTATCATCCAAATAGCCATAGGTTCTTCCATTAGGTGAGGATCTTGAAGAATTTCTCTTGATAGATGGGAGTTTAAATTTAGACTTTTCTTCATTTTGACTTTTGGTTTTTAAAACCATTTTGCTTTCATCAATTGAATTGTCCTTGAAAATATCCTTTCTTTCACTTGGCTGATAGTCTGTGGAAAAGTCAGAAGAGGTGGATTCATCATCATATGACTCGGAATTTTCAGGAATTCTTAGGACAGCCCTTGAACTTTCATTTGATTTTGATTTTGGTCCAGTCCTTCTATTTGCCTTGGAAATCTTGTCATCGGTACTCTTGATTAACTTTCCAACTTCCTTGGCACCATTTTGAATTGATGAATTTAATGCACCACTACGGGATTGGGATTTAGTGCTTTGATTCAATCTTTGTTTTGAATTGGAAGAAGAATCAAGCTCCAAAAGATTGTTTATAGCATTTCCATGAGAATTTAAAATCCTCATGATAAATGCCGGAAGTAATTTATATAAACCAAATAGAGTTATGAGAACGCCTAATATTAATATTAAATCGATAAGGCGATAAACGATACTGCCATAGACTAAAACCAAACCTACGGCAGTTAATAAAACTCCTGTAAATATGTCTAACGAATCTGCCACAGAAATACCCACCTAATTAAATATGATATCATTTTTTTATTTTAATAGCATTTTACTGAATTTAAGATTAAAATTAATTTAAAATTTTTATTTTATCAAATCGAAGATTAAAATTAAATTAATTATTATTTTACTGAATTTAAGATTAAAACTAAACATATTAGCCATATTTTAAGATTCGAATTTTAAAAAATTCTTAGTATTATACTAAAATCTTGAAAAGAAAATTAAAAATTTCTTAATTAAGTAATCTAATTATTTAACTTAATAAAAATTGAAATTACTATAAGATAATCTTAATTAATAAAATTTAAACTATTATTAATATTTAATTATAGAATTACTCATTTATATAATTTTGTCTTAAAATCATAAAAAAAGCTATGAAAATCTAATAAAAACTAATATTGTTATAATAAAATTAGAAAAAACAATAAAAAGGAAAATTTTAAAATTCAATTCAAGATTTAAGAAAATAATATAATAATTATTGAAAATTAAAAGAATTAAAGAACAATTGAAAAATTAAATTTTGATTTTAAATTAATTTTTTTAAAAAAAGTGTAAAATTTAAATTAAATAGTAAAATTTAAAAAAATAGTTAAAATTTAAAAAAATTACTAAAATTCAAAATAATTATAAAAATTTAAAAAAATTACTAAAATTCAAAATAACTACTAAAATTCAAAATAATTACTAAAATTTAAAATAACCACTAAAATTCAAAAAAATGGTTAAAATTTAAAAAAACAAGTAAAATTCAATTTAAATGTAAAATAAAGAAAAAATAATAATTTTTAAAAAAAATAAAGCAATATATAAATAGAATAAAAGAAAAACTATATGCACAAACTATTATGGAGGCAAAAATGTTTATTGAAAAATTAAAAAAAGAAAGCAAATATAATTTTAGAAAATTGACTGAAGACAATAATGGCCAAGGAGCTGCAGAATATATTTTATTATTCGGAGGAGTGATTGTTATTGCACTTGCAGGGCTTTTAATTTACAGATCCTATTTTAGCAATAGTGCAAGCGGATTAAATGCAACTGAAGACATCAGTTCAATTAGAAACAATATGACCAATTATTAAATTAAAGACTAGAATTATGGCAAAAGAAGAAAATAAAATTAAAAAAACAGTGTTGAAAGAACTTAAATCGTTAAAAAACGAAAAAGCGCAAACCAGTGTTGAAGTAATTCTATTGATTGGATCAATATTAGTCATAAGCCTTATTTCAGGAACTTATGTTTTAAGAATAAATCAGGAAATCAGTGAATTGTTTAGAGAAACACTGGATAAAGGGAGGGAGAATCTTTTGAATAAACTTTAAAGAATAGAAAACAAATAAAATCCATGAATAAAACCATATAAATTCAAATAAAAACCAAATAAATTCAAATAAAACCATATAAATTCAAATAAAAACCAAATAAAGAAAATCCACACTACTTTTAAAATAATTATTTAAATTTTTTAAATAAAAAACTAATAAAAAAAACTAAAATAACTAAAAAAATAATATAAATAGCTAAAATGAGTAAAAAAAATAAGAAAATAACTAAAATAAATAAAAAAATAAGAAAAATATCTAAAAGGAGTAAAAAAAGAAAAAAAGAAAGGATAACAATCCAAAAATATCCAATGCAATTTTTTAAAAATAAATAAAATCAGTAAATAAAAATAATCTGAAAAGAATACAATAAAAAATAAAAAAAATTAATTAATTAAATTTAATTAATAATTTTATCTAAAGTTGCTTTCCAAGAAGCAGAAGTAACATTAGTTAATTTCATATCTTCTCTAGCAACAGTAATTCTTTGTTGTGGACATAATCTTGCACATGCACCACATAAAACACAGTATTCCTGATTGAATTGAGCAACACCATCAACAAGTTCAATTGCATCACATGAACAAATGTCTACACATGATCCGCAACCAACACATTCATCCTCTTCAGATGTTGTGATTTGACCTTCAAATGGTTTTGAAACATCAGCTGCACTAACAGGACAGACTTCCTTACACCATCCACAGTTAATGCAATCATCACCAATGAAAATAGTTCCAGTGACTTTAGCTTTTTCAAACTCTTCACTGTGCATACAGGTGGAACAGACTGCCTTAATAGCTGTTTGAGGACATGCTCTCTTACAAACTCCACAATATACACATTTGTCTTCATCCACTTCAATAGTGTCAGGCAATCTTCCATTTTGAGCGCTTATTGTAATAGCTCCTGCAGGACATAAATCTGCACAGACACTGCAGTAAATACATTTTTCTTCATCAATTGAGATTTCACCTTCTAAAAGTTTATTTCTATCAGGCAAAATTCTTTTGAAAACAATGGTATCTTGAGGACATGCTTCATAACATCTGCCACAGAATTCACAATCTTCTTCTGCAATAGCTGAATCATGGTCCCATTTAGGATAATTAGCTAATTCAGATGCATCTTCTCCACCAATTTCGAATTTTAATGCACCGAATGCACAAGCAAATGAACATAAACCACATAATACACATGTAGAATCATCAATCACTAGATTATTTCCTTCAACTTGACCTCTTGCAATACCAAGCACATCAGCCATAGCCAATGAATCGGTAGGACAAGAGTCTGCACAAATTCCACATGCTAAACATACCTTACTGTCATAAGATAATTTTCTTGATTCAATACCTTCTCTTTGAATAAAAATCATAACAATCCCAACTTGATAATAATAAAATTATTATAAATACACATCACTATATTTAGTTTATCGACATGTATATATAAACATAACGATTTAATTTTTAGGCATAACTAAAATAATGGGCAAATATAGGAAATTTTAATAAAAAAAACATGAAATATTTAGGTATGACTAAAAATAAATGGGGAAAAACAATTGTTTGAAAAAATAAGAACGATAAAAAAAATATATTTTTTAAAAGATGAATCGAATAAAATTTTAATTAAGAATCAAATTTTTTAAAAAAAGAATTAATTTAAATTAAATATTTAAAAGAAAAATAGAATGGAAATTATTAAAATAAAAAAATAACCTTAAAAATAAAAATAGAATAAAAATTACTAAAATAAAAAACTCTCAAAAATGATTTAAAATCAATTAAAGGATTATTTAATTAATTCTCCCTTCTGATTAATTTTTCCTTGGCGGATACGAGTAGAAGATATAGGAATTCCATCGTCTGCAAGTACAAAACTAACAACAACAATATCAAGAGGTTTCATACCCTTTTCAGCCCTAATTTCATTGATTTTGATTGCATTAGGTTCTGTTTCCTCACTAACTACAATTGCATCATAATCCTCATCATGGATTGTAGGTCCATAAGGATCATCAAGTCTTGAAATATGGAAATTGTCGTGAATCTGACTTAAGAATTCGTTTAAATTACCCATACGGGTGTCACAAGAATCAACATCACCCTTTTTACTTGCAAAAACATTGGAGGTTACACCAATTTCAACATGTTCACCTATTTCAAATGCAGTTGAAATTAACTTTCTATGACCATAATGAAACTTGTCAAAGGTTCCTCCAACAGCTACCCTATTATATTTAACCATAATAATCAATTTGTCCTTTTTAAAAAGAGTTTTATAATTTTAAAACATGAAAATTGTTAAAATTATAAACAAAAGAAGATTATAATTTAAAAACATGAAAATTGTTAAAATTATAAACAAAAGAGGATTATAATTTAAAAATAAAAACTTCTTAAAATTATAAAAATACTATAAATTATTCACCTATATAAAAGGTTATTTTTTAAATTATTTAAATTTAATGAAAAATAATTAAAAACCAATATTTTAAAAATAAAATTAAAGAAAAAATAGCTAAAAAATCTGATTTTAAAAAATAAAAATGAAAAAATAGCTGAAAACAATTACTTTAAAAATAAAATTAAAGAAAAATAGCTGAAAACAATTATTTTAAAAATTTTAAAAATTTTTAAAATTAATTTTATAAAAAACGAACAAAATAAACTGTTCCAAAAAGTCCTTTAAAAGAAGTTAAAAATAAGAAAAAAAGAAAAAATTAATTTTAGCACTCCAAATAATGATTAAAAAAAATAAAAAATTAAATAGAATAAAAATATTCTATTTAAAACTACTAAACACAATTTTTACAAATCAAACTAAAAAGAATAATAACATATTCCAGAACGGAAAAAACCGCTCTAGAACGGAATAAGAACATAGTTCTTTGCATTTGAGTAAGACTTTGTGTTCCAATTGTTAATTACTCCCAATTGATTTCTATAGCTTGTAGCGTCAGCAGTTAACCAAGTCTGTGAAGCCTTGTCATAAACTTGTGCCCATACATGCCCTGTAACCAATCCGCTTGAGAATGTACAGCCTTGAGCATGGGAATATCTTGCATAAACTCCAACTGATCTGCACATTGCAACAATAAGGTTTGCCTTGTCACAGCAGTTTGCGGATTTTGTGCTTAAAGTCTTTGCCGCTCCCTTTTTGGAGTCGGAATAATAACTGTAGGATATTTGATCCCTTACAAACTTGAATATTGCATTAGCCTTTGCCTTTGATGAGGTAAGACCCTTGGTCAATGCCTTTGCCTTGGCAATAATCGCTGAATTTAAAGCTGACTTACCCCCTGTTTCCAGGTATTTTGCAAATTCAGTTGCATTAAATGTTTCCTTGTAATTCAAGATATGTGCATTTTGAATGATTGTACTTGAAGAGGAACCCTTAATATAACTGGTTTTCAAAATAACATAGTTAGGCAATACCTTCTTTTCACCATAGTACTGTAAAGCCTTTGTCAATCCCCAAATGTAGAGATTTGCCTCAACCTTACCTAAACCAGTACTCATATTTGCAGGTATCTTATTATTTGAATTTACATACTTTATCAAATTATTTGCCAATGCTGTATACTTTGCCTTATATAAGTTACCGTTTATGGTATTGCCCTTGGATGCATAATTGCCGCTTAAATTCTTGAATGCAACATCCGCGGAAGATCCTTTTTTGATGTTGACAATAGCCTCTGCCATCAAATAGGAAAACTCATCAAGGGAGTACTTGACTCCGCCAACACTTGCCACATAGGACTTGTTTAACCTATTGGTATAATCTACATAAGCCCTCAAGGTAGTAGCTGCCTTAATAATGTCTGACATTTGAACCAATGTACCGTTGACCTTAAACTTCTTGGTCAATTTTGAAGACTTATAATAGGAGTTGCCTCCATAGGAAGTCTTGATTGAATAGGTTCCATCAGCAAGCTTGATTGTCAAGGAAGCCTGACCCTTTGAATTAGTAGTTTTTGTATAAGTCTTATTTTTAATGGTAAACTTAACTGTCTTGTTTGATAAGGCCTTTCCTGCAGAGTCCTTCAAGGTCACTATATACTTTCCACCCTTTCCAACTTGAGTGGTGGAACTCTTAATTGCAGTACTATCCTTAACACCCTTTACTGTAGTGCTTAAGGAAGCCTTCTTGTAGACTGCATCCCCTGCAAATGATGCCTTGATCTTTAGACTGCCTATATATTTAATAGGCAAATAGACCACACCCTTTGAATTTGTGGTCTTATGGTAAGTTTTACCCTTATTAGATATGCTCAAGACAACTGATCTGTTAGCAACAGGATCTGAGTTTACCTTATTTTTCAAACTGACTGCCAAGGAATGACCATAGGCAACTGTTTTCAAATTGCTTGCAAACTTGACTCCGCATTGAACAGGCTTGATTGTACCCTCATAGCTGGAACCGTTATACTTAATTTCACTTGCAAATTTTGCAGTGATTGTAAAGTTCTGCCTAATGTTAATGGTCAAGTTAACCTGACCCTTAGAGTCTGTGGTTTTTGTGTATTTGCCACTTTTAGCAGTAATCACAATCTTTTTACCCTTCAATGCAGCACCGGTAGACTTTTCAGTCAATGTAAAGGTCACCGGAGTTGATATTGCTACAGTAGTCTTTGATATCTTTAGGTTTGTATTGTATTTTGACACCTTTACAGTAATGTTCCTTTTGCTAGCCTTATAGGAACTGTCCCCTGCAAAGCTGACTATAACATTTAAATCGCCAAGAGTTTTTAGGGTAATCTTTGCCTGACCCTTTGAATCTGTGGTCTTGGTATAAGTATTCTTTATCTTTGGGAAATAGAATGAAACCTTTTTACCGCTTAAAACCTTGGAATTCTTATCTTTTAATGTAATAATCAATTGATTTCCATAATATACTGAATAGCTGGAAACAATCAAACTACTTGCAGTCTTGCTTTTGCTTGTTTTCTTGCTGCTTGAAGCTGAAACCGCATTTGAAGTCTTGGTCTTGTCAAGCTCAGTATCATCATCAATTTCAAGATTATTTATATTATCTGTTGTAAGACTATTTGAATTTGAAATAGATTCATTAGAATTTTGATCATTATAATTAGCAACAGACTCTTGAGAAAACTGACTTGCAGAATCAATTACAGAATCATCATTACTTGGATTATCTGAACACTCCATTACATCACTGGCAGAAACTCCACCTATTACTAAAAAGAATAGAAGGACAACTGCAAAAAGCAATGTTTTTCTCTCTAACGAAATTTTTTCACCTCAATACACTAAAAAAATATATTTTTAAGTTATTTTGTCTAAATTTTATTAGTTTTCAATTATTTTAATTAGTTTTAAATTATTTTAATTTTAAAACAATTTTATTCAATTTTATTATTTTAAAAAACCCCATCAGATTTATATTGCACATTAAAAAGTATTCTAAAAGTAAAAAATGATTAAATTATTAATCAGTAAAAATAATCATAAAAATCCGATGAAAATTTATCTAAAAAAATAATAATTTTAAATAGAAAAATCTAATTGAA
>NZ_CALCYR010000246.1 GCF_937906425.1 uncultured Methanobrevibacter sp.
TTGAATCCATTATATTATATAATTCTTCAAATATTAAATCTTTATTTGATTTATAAGAATTCCTTATTTCAAATATTCCTTTTGTCTTTTGAAATTTCAATAAAAAATTATTTAATGATTCTTATGACATTCACAAAAGAAGAACAGGAAAAGTTGGAATATAGTGGGTACAGATTTGCTGGAAAACATGGACATGCTGCAGCTAAAATATGTCATTGGACTAAAAAAAGCATGAAAGATGAAGGAGTCTGTTATAAAGAGCAATTTTATGGAATTCAATCTCACAGATGTCTTCAAATGTCACCGGCTGTTCCATTCTGCCATCAAAAATGCTCCTTTTGTTGGAGAGATTTAAGCCAAACCAAAATCCATTGGGAAGGGGAATACGATGATCCTAAAACAATTATAGAAGATGCAATTAAGGCTCAAAACAGTCTTCTTTGTGGATTTGGCGGAAATCCAAATGTCAACAGGAAAAAACTTGAAGAAAGTACAAGACCTACAAATGCAGCGATTTCCCTTGCAGGAGAACCTACATTATATCCTGAAATAGATGAACTTTTGGCTGAATTTAAAAAACAGGGCTTTTCCACTTTTTTAGTAAGCAATGGAATGAATTGGGAAAAACTTGGAAGCCTTGATTGCGAACCAAGTCAAACATACATTTCCTTGGATGCTCCTAACGAGAAAGTATATAAAGAACTTTGTAACCCTCAAATAGATGATGCTTGGAGCAATTTAAATAAGACTCTTGAATTACTTCCAAGTTTTAACAACAATACAGCTATTAGAATCACTTCAGTTAAGGGAAAGAATATGTTTGACGCTGCAGACTATGCCAAATTAATCAACAAGGCAGACCCGACATACATTGAAGTAAAGGCATACATGTTTATTGGATCTTCAAGAAAAAGATTAAGCTTAGACAATATGCCATCATATCAGGAAGTTTACGATTTTGCAGAAGAAATAGCTGAAAAAACAGGACGTAGAATATCTCAAGAATCAGAAGTCAGCAGAGTTATTTTATTAGAATAATTAAATAAAAACAGACAAAAAATAGTTAAAAAATAATTTAAAGAATAAATTTAAAAATAATTAAAAAATAAGAATAAAAAAAGAAAAAGAAATAAAAATTAAGCTAGAACCTATTTTGCATTAGCTTCTTCAGATTTTATTTCTTCACATAATTCAACAGCTTTTTTAGCAGCTTCCTCTAATGAAATCTCATAAGGAATTCCTGCTTCTTCAAATAAGCGTTGACCTTCTTCTTCATTAGTACCTGTAAGCCTAATTACCATATTAACTTTCCTTTTAGATTCTTCTAAAGCTGCAATTACACCTCTTGCAACATCATCAGCTCTTGTAATTCCTCCTAAAACATTAAGGAATACAACTTTTACAGGAGAATAATTTAAAACCAAATTCAATGCCTTCTTAATTGAATCATCTGATGCTCCTCCACCAATATCCAAGAAAGTTGCAGGTTTTCCGCCATATAATGTAACCATATCCATACCAGTTAAAGTTAAACCGGCACCATTTCCAATAACTGCAATATCACCATCAAGCTTTACAAAAGCAAAGTCCTTTTTCTTGTACCTGTTTTGTTTTACCTGATCTTGATGACGGAAAAGGGAATCGTTTTCAATTTCCAATTTTGCATCAGCAGCAATCAAACCATCATCGGTTAAAATCAATGGGTTGATTTCAGCAACTTCAGCATCGTATTTATCATAAACATTATAAAGTTTCCAAATAATATTTCCGATTGATGAAATTAATTCAGAGCCTACACCCATTTTACGAGCGATTTCACGTGCTTCGTAAGGTAAAAACTCTTTTAATGGATGAACATTGTAACGAATAATCTTTTCAGGAGAAGTCTTGGCCAATTCCTCAATTTCCATACCACCTTCAGCACTTGCCATGATGATAGGGGTCTTGTTAGCCCTGTCATTTGAAACACTTAAAAAGAACTCCTTTTTAATATCTGCTTTTTCTTCAATGAGTAAGTGTTTTACTTTTTCACCTTTAATTTCTAAAGTTAATAACTCTTTTGCTACATCAAAAGCTTCACCAGGATTATCAGCAAATTTAATACCGCCTGCTTTACCTCTTCCACCTACAAGTACCTGGGATTTTAAAACAACAGGCTTATCAAATTCAGTAGTCACTTCCATAGCTTCTTCAGCAGAATAAACAACATGACCTTCTAAAATTTTAATTCCTTCACTTTCAAAAACTTTTTTTGCACTATGCTCAAAAAACTTCATTTTCCTCACTCTAAATAATAAGCATGTCTAATTATAATCTAATTATCATACTTTGAAAATTAGTAATTGAATTGAAATACTTATGAATATAAATAAAAAATTGATTTTTCATTTTTAGGTTTAATTAATATTTCAATTTGATCCATTTTTTTAATTACATTATTAATATTATTA
>NZ_CALCYR010000247.1 GCF_937906425.1 uncultured Methanobrevibacter sp.
TCGTGACTGGAGTTCAGACGTGTGCTCTTCCGATCTAAGATTTTTAAGTTAAATTTATATGTATTTTATTAAAAAAGTATTATTAAGAATATGTGAATATTTAATATTTCTAAAAATATTAAATTATTTTCAATTGCTTTTTTAAATGTTTTAATGTGAAATAGTATAAACATTTTTAAAATTTATTTAATTTATTAACAGATGTGATAGCATGAAATTGAATAAAAAGATTTTATCTGCATTGTTTTTACTATTATTTGTCTTGATTGCTGCTGTTAGTGCAGCAGACAATAGTGATTTAAATGATGCAGTAATTCAAGATTATAATGATAATGATAATAATGATATTGGAATTGTCATAGATGAGAAATCTGATAATTCCATTTTGTCCGAACCTTCTCTGGATGATTCTGTTTTGTCAGATTCTTCTCCTGATGATTCTGTTTTGGATGATGAAAATTCAATTGGTCTGGATGATAAAAAGGAAATTTCAAATAATAAATTGTCTTCTAATGACGTCATTTCTAATGATCCAATAAGTATTGGAGAGGAAGATGACGACTACTATGATGAGTGGGATGATGATTGGATTGATGATGGTGATGATGGTGGTGATGATGACAACATCTTATTAGGCTTTGATATCTTTAATTTGGATGAAATTCCTGATGAATATGGTAATATTATTATAGAAGCCTATTTGTCTGTAGATGGTGAAAATCTTACTGGAGAGGTTCTATTTGAAATTTTTAATGAAGATGATGACCTTGTACTAAGCAAGACTGCTCCTGTAATCTTTGATGAATTGGATGTTGATGGTGATAAATGGTATAATTCCACTATTGATTTAACAGGCCTTTTACCAAAGGGATATTATACACTGAATGCAACCTATCTAGGTGATGAAAATTACGGCAGGGAATCTTTGGGGGATGAAATTATTTATGAGTTTACCATTGAAAAGAACATTCCTACATTCACATTTACAAAGGATTTAAACGAATATGGTGATTTATTCATTGATGCAATCGTAAATAATGATGCAGATGGTGATGTTTCATTCAGATTCATATCAGGCAAAAGTGAAAAGATTTCAATTGTTTCAGTTGAAAACGGACATGCCTATTATGAAAACTTCGATGTCTTTGAAAAGGGCACCTATGATCTTGTAATTGAGTTTTTAGGAGATAATAATTATTATGGGGCTAAAATCAACACTTCTGTAACTTTCACTAAAAACAACCCTAAATTAGCTGTTTCAGTAGATGTAAATGAATTTGGAAGCATCATAATTGATGCAAGCCTTGACAAGAGGGTCAATGGAGACATAAACTTTTCAATTTATTATGAAGGTCAAATTGATGAGGATGGATATGTCTGCGGACTTATTGATGAGATTAAAAATGGAAAGGTTAGTTTTAACCAATACATTCGCTTTTTAAATGGCAGTTATGATGTCTATGTTGTATTTGACGGCAACGATGACTTCTATAAGGCAGTTTACACCACAACTGTTGAAGTTACAAAATTGCTTCCTCACCTAAATGTAAATTCAATCAAAATCGATGATTACGGTAATCTGATAGTTAATGCAAGTGTGGAAGAAAGTGCTACAGGTTCAATGACCTTTGACATTGACAATAAGATGGGTAGGGTCATTAAGGTAAGCGTTCCTGTTGAAAATGGTATTTCATACTGTGTTGAAAAGAATATTGCATCTGAAGGGGATTATGAAATTACCGTCAAATATTTGGGTGACAATCATTACTTTGCTGAAGAGGAGGTTACAAGTACAGTTTCACTAAAAAGCATACCTGATTTTGATTTGATTCCTTCTGTAAGTGATTCTGGCAATTTGATTATTGATGGAAGATTGAATTCTAATGCAACAGGCAATATAAGCTTATTGGTATATGAAAACAATTCACTGGTTTTAAATTCAAGCCAATCAATCAAGGATGGAAGCATTCACTATGAAAGTCTTCCATTGGAAAAGGGAGATTATGAAATTCTTGCAAGTTATCTTGGGGATTGGCAATATTATATGGTTGATAAAAGCTCTTCAATATCCTTAATAAAGGAAGTTCCAAACTTAAGCATACTCCCATCAGTTAATGGAGGAGTCATTTTTGTCAATGCTACAATCGATAAGGCAGCCATTGGATTAATCAAATTTGATATTATTGATGCAAACGGAAGGGCAGTAAGCTTATCCAAGGACATTCAGAATGGTGAAGCAATATTTGATGATGAAATGGTCTTTGCTAAAGGAAATTACACTGTCATGGCCAGTTTTGCCGGAGATGATAATTTCTATAACGCTTCAGTAAGTCAGGATATCTTTGTTGATAAGGGCATTTCCAGATTGGTTTTAACTAATGTGGCAGATCAAGGCAGCTTCATCATTTGTGATGCCATTGTAGTTGCTGAAGGCAATCCAAGCGGAAATATTGTCTTTACAGTTTATAAGGATGGAAAACTCTTTAACACATCAAGTGTTCCTATTGAAAACTCAATTGCAAGGCTTGATTTGGAAGGAGTCTTTGAAAAGGGCGATTACAGAATACTTGCAAACTATTCAGGTGATGCAAATTACTGTTCCAGCTTTAATGAAATGGCATTCCGCTTTGATAAGTCAAATCCAAATCTTGAGATTTCTGCAAGTGCCGCTGATGACGGTTCCATTTCAATCAATGCAAGTGTGGATAATGGTGCAAGCGGAAATATTCTCTTTGAAATAAAAGACACAAATAATAAGGCAATTCTTGTTTATGCTCAAATAACTAATGGTACTGCTAAATTTGATGATTCCACCTTATTTGACATTGGCGATTATCAAATCAGAGCAATTTATGCTGGAGATTCCAATTATCTAAATGATTCAATAAGCACTAATATAAGCGTTAAAAGCAAGTATGTTCATGTAATGAAGGCAAGCCAAATCAATTGCAGCAACATGACCACTAAGGCAATCACAAGTGCATTGGTAAGAGATGGCAAATACTTCGTTTACACATTGTTGGATGAGGATGGCAATCCTCTGGTCGGAAAGACAGTTTTAGTTGGATTCAATGGGCATGTCTATAATTACACTACAGATGAAAATGGTCAGGCTAAAACTCAGGTAAACCTTAGAATTGCAGGAGGCTACACCTTTGCAATTTGTTTCCTTGGTGATGAGGATTACAATTCCACCTTTGCGGTAGCTAAGATAACAGTTGAAAAACAAAAGCCTAGTTTAACAGTTCCTGCTAAAAACTATAAGGCAAATGCCAAGACAAAAACATTGACTGCCACCTTTAAGGACGCTAAGGGAGTAGCTGTTAAAGGCAAAAAGATTACATTTACAGTCAATGGAAAATCTTATACAGCTACAAGCAATGCAAATGGAATTGCTAGCGTTAAGGTAAGTTTGAATTCTAAGGGAAGTTATTCATTCGTTGCAAAATACAATGGTGATGACACATTTTTAGCTGTTACACACTCTGCTAAATTGGTTTTAAAATAAATGGTTTAAAAGTAGTTTAATATTTATTAATATTTTAAATTGTTTTTAAAACCTTTAAATAATTATTTTTTATAAAAAATAATTTAAATTAATTATTAATTAATATAACTAATTTATTTTCTTTTTTTAGATTTTTAATCTTATTTTTTAAATAAATTTTTATTTTTATTTTATTTTTAATTATTTTTAATCTTATTTTTTAAATAAATTTTTATTTTTATTTTATTTTTAATTATT
>NZ_CALCYR010000248.1 GCF_937906425.1 uncultured Methanobrevibacter sp.
GCGGATACTCCAGGATCTTGAAATATTATGCGGCTATAAAATCACTCCTGGTAAAACTCTTGTGTTTTTTGATGAAGTCGGAGCGGTGCCCAGAGTGCTTGGATCCTTGAAATATTTCTGTGAGGATATGCCTCAGCTTCATGTAATCGTGGCTGGCTCTCTTTTGGGACTGGCTATTCATAGTGGTGTTTCATATCCGGTAGGCAAGGTGGATGAACTGTCACTGTATCCTATGTCATTTTCAGAATTCATTTCTGCAAAATACGGAAAGTCATTGTCGGAGAAACTGAAAACGGCTCCTTTTGAAGATCTGGATACTTTAAGAACGACCCCGGAGAATGCATTGCGGGAATACTATTTTACAGGCGGCATGCCTGAGGTGGTTCAGGGCTACGTTGAAAACAGAGATTACCAGGATCTGAGAAATATTCAAAAAAGGATTCTGGCTGATTATGCCCTCGATATTTCAAAACATGCAAAACCGGAGATTCTCGGGCGGATTCATCAGGTCTGGTACTCTATTCCACAGCAGCTGGCAAAAAGCAACAGAAAGTTTATTAATTAAAAAAATAAAAGAATAAATTAAAGAAAGAAGGTGCCTATATGGGTGAAAAAGAATTTACACATTTAACTGAAAATGGAGTCCATATGGTTGAAGTTGGAGATAAGCCACAACAAAAAAGAACCGCAAAGGCCAGTGGAAAAATTTATCTTCAAAAGGAAACCATTCAAATGATTCAAAATGCAGAAATTAAAAAGGGAAATGTTTTAACTACAGCTCAAATTGCAGGCATTCAAGCAGTTAAAAAAACATCAGACATCATTCCCCTTTGCCATCCACTGAATCTTAGTGGAATTGAAATAGAATTTGATGTTGGGGAAACTGAGATTACAGCTAGCTGCGAATGCAGGTTAACTGGACAGACAGGAGTTGAAATGGAAGCCATCACCGGAGTTAGTGTAGCCCTTTTAACAATCTGGGACATGACCAAGGCTGTAGAAAAAGATGAGAATGGACAGTATCCCAATACAAAAATTTCAGACATAGTCGTTTTAGAAAAAGAAAAGATCTAAATTGAAAAATGTGAATACTTTTCAAATGCTCTTAGAAAATCCAAATAATATATAAGCTAGATATATAAGTATAAAAATTATTTATTGATACTGAACTGTACTGTTCAGAAACCAATATTGATATTGAACCATGCATTCAATTAATAATTTAAAAGTTAAAAGATTTGATAATATGGAAAACATCCCAGACAATATAAAAGCAATACTAAATAACTGTTATCCCTACATTAAGGAGTTTAATCCTGCACAAAAGGCAGTTATTGAATCAGGATATCTTGAAAACAATGACAATTGCATTATAGCAATACCTACTGCAAGTGGAAAAACCGTTCTTGGAATAATGGCGGCCCTTAAGGCAATACTTGCTGGAGGAAAGGCCGTTTATGCAGCGCCCCTCATTTCAATCCAAAATGAAAAGGTAAAGGAATTCAAGAAATTTGAGGAACATGGAATTAAGGTAGGCAGACATCCATCATCTGCAGACCTGTCCGTAATGGTTTTTGAATCATTTGATGTATTGACTAGATTTTCATGGGATGTTTTAAGAGAAGTTGATACAATTATCATTGACGAGTTCCATATGATTGGAGAATATTCCAGAGGCCCTACAATTGAATGTGCCATTACAAGAGCAAAAATCATAAATCCAAACCTAAGAATCATTGCATTGTCTGCAACATTGGAAAACATGTCAGAAATTGAAAACTGGCTGAATGCAACTGCAATAGAACATGACTATAGGCCGGTTCCATTGAACAAGGAAGTTTTAGACACTGAAATGTTCAATACAAAAAACAAAAATGATGTTGTTGTTAAAATTCTTGAAAAGGCAATTTCAGACAATTCACAGGCCTTAAGCTTTGTTTCCACAAGAAGATTTACTGAAAGTTTGGCAAAATACGTTTCAGACAAGCTAAAAAGGAAAATTACCGATGAACAAAAGCAACGCTTCAATGAGGTTGCAGAAAAACTTCTTGAAGTTCCTGAAAAGAAGGGATCAAGGCCAACTTCAACCTGTGAAAAATTAGCGGAAAGCTGTAGAAATGGAGCTGTATTCCACCATGCAGGACTTTTCAGTGAACAGAAGGAAATCATTGAGGATGAATTCAGAAATGGAAATATCCTAATGATTGCAGCAACCCCTAGTTTAATGTATGGGGTAAACCTGCCTTCAAAATATGTTGTCATAAGGGATTATACCCGTTGGACCTCACAGGGGCCTCAGGCAATACCTGTCTTTGATTATGAGCAAATGTCTGGAAGAGCGGGAAGACCCCAATATGATGATGTCGGCTACTCCTATCTGGTGGCAAAATCAATGGAGGAAGCTGGAAATCTTGAGGAAAGATATGTTTATGGTGATGTTGAACCTACAAATTCCAAACTAATTGAAAACAAGGATGCCGTATTTAAACAGATTATTGCCCAAGTCGCTTCCACATTATCAAAAACCCCTGAAGACTTGGAGGACTTTTTCAAGAAAACATTTTATGGATATCAAATGAGCGGAAATGCCTCAATGAGTTTCTTTGCAGAGGAAAGCCTGAAATTTGAAATTCAAAACTCATTGGAATTCCTGCTTCAAAATCAGATTTTACAGGCCACACCAAGTGGACTGAAAACAACTGCATTCGGTAACCTTATAGCAAAATCCAACTACAGTGTAGAGACTGCAGTTAAAATAAAAGAATACGTAAATCTTGTGGAAGGATTTAATCCTGAAGAGCTTATCTACCAATTGGCGCAAACTCCTGACTTGCCTTTAATCTCATTCAAGGGAAGAAAATCCAAGGATCCTGTTAAAGAGAAATTATCAAACCATGGCCTTTTCTCAATAGATATTGGAAATCCTGAAGCAACAGCAGTTTCATTGATTGAATGGATAAATGAAAGAAACGAATTCCAAATTGAAAATGCATACCACGTTTACGCCTCTTCAACCAGACGTTCTGCATATGAGGCATCAATGCTTGTCAGATTCACCAAAAACACAATGGAAGTCCTTGGAAAATACAACTATTCCAGAGACTTGGACATACTATCTGCAAGGCTTTATTATGGTGTAAAAGAGGATATAATACCTCTTGTAATTGGAGTGAAACGTTTAGGAAGAAAACGTGCAAGAGCATTAGTGGATGTATTTGGAGAGGATTTAAGACCAGTAAGCGAAAGCCAACTCCAAAGGGTTGACGGAATTGGTCCAAAACTTGCAAAAAGCATAAGAAACTTTGCAGAAAACTATTAAAACAGATTATGATTTACTATACATTTGTAAATTATAATATTTTTTTATTTTATTATTTGAAAAAATAGTTATGAAAATAATAAAAATTTAATAAAATTAACTAAAAAAAGAAATTCTTAAAAAAAAATAAGAAATTTAAATAAAAAAAATAAACTAAAAAAAGAAAAAAGTAAAAAGATAATCTAGGATTATCCTCCACCTTCACAACCTTGAATATCATTCATTGATTCAGTGAAATCATCAACACTTTCTTTAAATTCATTTACCTGTTCCATAGTATCCTTATCAACGGTTTCATTATGAACAATGTCCTTTTCTTGAACTACTTCCAATGAATCAACAGCATACCACATAGCAGGTTCATCCAATTTAACCCAAAAGCCATTATCTTCTTCTTTCAATTCAACAACTTGACTGACGGTACCAGTACCTGTGTATCTAATAAAGGAACCTACATCAATTGTTTCACCACGAATATCACAAAAACTCATTTTAGCACCTCCAAAATGAATTTAAAAATAAAAATTAATTTCAAAGTTTAATTTAAAAAAATAAATTTTTAATGAACTTCTAAATAAAAATTAAAATTTAAAGAAAAATTGTTAAAAAAGAACAAGTGAAAAGCTTATTCAATGTCTACTTTTTCAGCTTCTTCTTCTTCTTCTTCAGCTTCTTCAACAATTTCTGCTTCTACAGCTTCTGCTTCTTTAGCTGCTTCTTCTTCAGCTTTCTTAGCAGCTTTTTCTGCTTCTTTAGCTTCTTTAGCTGCAGCTCTTTCTGCTTCTTTTGCAGCTCTTTCTGCTTCTTTAGCTTCTTTTTTAGCTTTTTCAGCTTCTTCAAAAGCAGCATCTTTATTAATTTCAATGTTTAATAATACATAATCCCCTACACTCTTAATGTCTTCATAAGGTACATCAATTTGATTACTGGAAATTATGTTTTTCTTAAGAAGAATAGAAATTCCGGTAACTTTACCTTCAGCAGGTTCAAATTCAGCATCTACGATTTTACCTATGATGTTTGCATTAGAATCTAATACTTCTTTACCCAATAATTGTTTAATTTTCATATTTTAGACTCCTCAATAAATTTTTAAACCAAAATTAGAATTTAAATATGATAGAATACAAATTATAATAATATAAACATTTAATAATGATTATTTATAAAATAAAATGAACTACCAATTTAAATATAAAAATTTTAATAAAAAATCTTGATTTATTAAAAGTATGAATTTGAAATATATAAATTTATCTAATTATTAATAGGAATAAAAAACTAAATCCTAATTAAATTAAGAAAATCCTAATTAAAAAAAAAACAAATTATCAATTAATTAATTAATTTAAAAATAAATAAAACTATTTATTTATTAAAAAAGCATGGAGGGACATTAAATGGAAGAAGCATGTCGAATAATTATAGAAGACATTATAAACAACAAAATAACTACTCGACGTGAATTAGAAGTTGAAAAAAGACAATTGTGCAGAGATAGAAAGCTAAAGAAATTCATGAGCAACTCTGTTATCCTAGAACATGCCAGTCTTGAAGAAAGAAAGATTGTCTCTAATTTACTTAAGAAAAAACCTACCCGCACAATTTCTGGAGTGGCAATTGTGGCTGTAATGTGCCATCCTCACCAATGTCCCCACGGCAGATGTTTCTATTGCCCTGAAAGTGACATAGCACCTCCAAGTTATACTGGAGAGGAGCCTGCTGCTCTTAGAGGCAGAATGTTTAAGTTCCATCCATATGTTCAATGTTATAATAGATTAAAACAGTTAAATAAGGTAGGCCATCCTATTGACAAGGTAGAATTAATCATTATGGGAGGAACATTCCCATCTAAAGATTTATGCTATCAGGAATGGTTTGTATCCCAATGTCTAAAGGCTATGAGCGATTTTGGAATAATCCTTGAAAACATTAACGTGATTGATGACATTGATTCCGTTACAAAAGAGGATCTCCTAAAATTCCCGCCCTACAGCAACAAGGAACTAAAGACCTACCCTCCAAATGATTATGTCCTGATTGATGACATTCAAAGAATAAATGAAAACTCAAAAGTTAGATGCATTGGAATGACCTTTGAAACAAGACCTGATTACTGTAAGGAAGAACATGTTGACAGAATGTTAAAAATGGGCGTTACCAGAGTGGAATTAGGTGTTCAAACAATTTATAACCACATCTATGAAAAAATTAAAAGAGGACATACTGTAGATGATGTTATAGAGGCTAATAGAATCCTTAGGGATTCCGGCGTAAAGGTTGCAATGCATATGATGCCAGGACTTTTCCCGCTTGCAAGGGAAGTTCCTCAAGAGGAACAATGCCCTGAAAAAGATCTTGAAATGTTTAAAAGCATATTCAAGGATGAAAATTTCAAGCCAGACATGCTTAAGATTTATCCATGCCTTGTAACTGAAGGAAGCGAACTTCATAAATTATGGCAAAAGAAGCAATACAGACCGTATACTGATGAAGAGGCAGTTGATTTAATAGTTGAAATCAAAAAGATATTGCCAAAATGGGTTAGAACCATGAGAATTCAAAGGGATATTCCTTCAACCCTTATTGAAGCAGGGGTTAAAAAGTCAAATCTTGGAGAACTGGTTTACAATAGGCTTGAAGAGGAGAAAATAAACTGCAACTGTATCAGATGCAGGGAAATCGGACATAAAAAGACCGAAGAAAACTATACTCTTGATGATTACAGACTATTTGAAGAGAATTATATTGCAACAGAGGGAATTGAACACTTCCTATCCATTGAAGATGAAAATGAGGAAACACTTGCAGGATTTTTAAGATTAAGACTTCCAAGTGAAAAGGCACACAGGGAAGAAATCACACAAAACACATCCATAGTTAGGGAATTGCATGTTTATGGAAACATGATGAAGATTGGACAGAAAGGACAAAATATTGGCCAACACACAGGTTTCGGCGAAAGATTACTTAAGAGAGCTGAAGAAATAAGTCTTGACAATAACAAAGAAGAAATCCTAATCATCAGCGGCATTGGAGCTAGAAATTACTACCGCAAGTTTGGATACGAACGTAAAGGACCATATATGGCTAAAAAATTAATTTAAACATAAATTAAAAATAAAATTAAAATGAATCCCTTAATGAAAGTGTAATCTACATTTTAAAAATAGTTTAGAAAAAAACAAAACAAAAATAGTTTAGAAAAAAACAAAACAAAACCATAAAAAATCAAAACAATCTAACAAGACAAAAGCCTTATATAGTTTTAAATATAACTAACTATTATAGTACATTAAAACAAAATAAAAAAATAATAAGTTTTATAAAAAATTTATTAATGAAAAAGGACAATACTTAATTAATAATTAAAATTATTTTGGAGATTGTAGTTTTAGTTAAGCAATTAATTATATTGGAGATTAATTAGTTTTAAAATTGGAGGCATTTTATGATTAATAAACCTGAAGAATTAGCTAAATATATCGAATACACATATTTAGATAATACTGCAAACGAGGATCAAATGAAATTATTCTTTGACAAGGCAAAAGAATACAATTTCTATTCAGTTGTAGTACATCCTCATTATGTTAAATTAGCAAAAGAAGAATTAAAAGACACCGAGATGAAAATTGTAACTGTTATTGATTTCCCATTAGGTGCAGGAAACACTGAAGGAAAAATTGCAATGGCAAAGAAGGCAATTGAAGATGGTGCAGATGAAATTGACATGATGGCCAATATTCCTGCAATAAAATCACATGATTTCCCAACTGTAAAAGAAGATATTAGAGCAGTTAAGGAAGCTATTGGAGACACAATCCTTAAAGTAATTATTGAAACAGCACTCCTTACAGTTGATGAAAAGGCAGGAGCAAGTAAAATGTGTGAAGACGGTGGTGCAGACTTCATTAAGACAGGAAGTGGATTTAATGGAAATGAACAATTCTATGCTTTAATGGAAAGTTTAAGAATTATGAAAAAGAATGCTCCGCACGTAGAAATGAAAGCAGCTGGAGGAATTGACAATTATAAACTCGTCAATAATGTAATAGCTGCAGGAGTTACCAAAATCGGAACTTCCTCCGGACATCTGATAATTGATGAACTGAATCATGTCCTTGACAATCAAAAAGTAAGTCCAGATCAAAAGACAGGTCCAAGACTTATTTAAATTAAAAAAAATCAAATTAAATTAGTTTTTACTAATTTAATATTTTCTTTTTTTATTAAAATTAATTTAAATTCTAAAAATTACTCTTTTTTTAAAAATAACAGATTCTTTTAAAAATAACTATAATAATTACTCTTTTTTATTAAAATAATAAAAATCTTTTTAAAAAAAAAACTATAAAAATTACTCTTTTTAAAAATTAAAACAAAACTATTCATTTTAAGATTTTTAAATAACAAAACAAATACTATTTTTAAAAATTATAATATTTCATTTAAAAAAAATAATTAAAATACAAAATAAACTAGTAAAAATAAAAATATTAAAAGTAGTAATGAAAAACTAGTAAAAAAACATGAAATAAAAAATTAAAAAATAGTGAAATAAAAAGTTAAAAAAAAATAGTTAAAAAGAATGCCGTAGGCCGGACTTGAACCAGCGACATCTAGATCTTCAGTCTAGCGTTCTCCCAACTGAACTACTACGGCAAAATGGACCGAACGAGATTCGAACTCGTGATCACCTCCATGTCAAGGAGGTATCATACCCCTAGACCACCGGTCCTTTCTACTTATAGAATTATGTTTATGATAATATATAAACTTTTCTAAACTAATTATTAATCTGGAAAAATCAAACAAAATTCAATAAAAAATTTAGAATTTTAAGTAGTTTTTTTACAAAACCCGTTGCCTAGAAGTAAATTCATAAAATAACAACATATTAAGATTTGTTTTAATAGTTTATAAATTTTATGGAAAATTAATGGAGTTAATAAAAAAATTGAAAAAAATTTTGTAAAAAAATAGCTAAAAAATAAGCTAATAAAAAATAGTTAAAATGTAAAAAAATAGCTAAAAAATAAGCTAATAAAAAATAGTTAAAATGTAAAAAAATAGCTAAAAAATAAGCTAATAAAAAATAGTTAAAATGTAAAAAAA
>NZ_CALCYR010000249.1 GCF_937906425.1 uncultured Methanobrevibacter sp.
TAATCAGTTATTTTAGGAAATTTTTTATAAAAATTTTTAGGATTTCAACAAAGCCTTTTTTTTAATTTATTATTTTAAATTTTAAATTCTTACAGCTATTTTTTTTAAAATTTTTTTAAAACTATTTTTCTAAATGCCCTGAATTTCATTATTACTTTTAAACTAGTTTTTATTATTAAACTTCAATTAAAAACTATTTTATATTATTAATCATAAAGATATATTTATTATATATAAAATAGGGGTATGTTTTTTTGATTTTTGTTTGAATTGATTCAATTCCTTCAAAATCTATTTATTTCCTTCTATTTTATTATATTAATTGAATTTATAAAAAAGAGGCAAGCCTATGCTAATTAAAATTAATGGAGAGGATGTGGATATTCCTGAAGGATCTACCATCAAGGACGCTATTGAGTTAACAAATGCTCCATATAGTGAAGGTAGTATCGTTTGTCTTATAAAGGGAGAGAATGAAATACAAAACAATATTCTCAAATATAAGATTCAAACTCCTAAAGGAAGTATTCTCATTGAATTAGAAGTTTCTGAAAAATCAAAACCTTTAACTGATTTTTTCAAGGAAAATTATTCTCAGTTTATCTCTAATAATGTTCGTTGGGATTCATCTAATGAAGTGGCTATTGGTCCTATAAGCTCTAATTTTGAACCTTCCCATGAGGAATTTAAGTATTATGACAATGATGTTCTGATTAGCTTATCAGGATTTTCCAATGAGGCCACTCATATAATTTTTGTAAAGGACGACCACTCAAATGTTTATGGAGTTCCTAAATACAGTGATCGCGGTGTATTTGCAAAGGTTATAGGTGGCAGAAAAACATTATTCTCTTTAGACTCTTCAGATGAGATTATTGACATAAAACCTATTATAGAGCGCAGTACTGTTACAGACAGTACAGGGGGTTCAAATCTTGATGAAGTGTTGGAAGAGGGAAATCAATTGTTTACCTATGTTCTTTTTGAACCTAATGAAAAGTCTCCAGCATCAGTTGAACATTTGTATTCCCTAATTAGGGATGGCCAGATTAAGGTTAGTTTTGAATCAAACTCCTTTGTTGGATTTTATGAATTGACAGGTCTTTCCAAGGAAGCTGAAGATAGGACAGAACGTAAGAGAGGAACTGTTACCTTAAGAAATGAGGGTAAAGGTAAGGGAAAAGTTTATGTTTATAGGGAGGACAGAGTAAAAGCTGACACTCACACCACTATTGCAAACATTAAAGAGGGAATGGCCTTATTTGACATTGCAAAAGAGGGTGATTTAATCACTGTCAGAAGTGAGCCTGGCAGAATCATGCTTATGATGATGACTCAAAAAGAGGCTGAAGAGGAATTGAATGCTCTTGGCATCACTCACGTCAGGACAGGATTAGAGGACGACGATGCGATTATTGTGTCTCAAGAACCTGAATTTACTATTGATATTTTAAATAATAAAGAAGTTAAAACCTTTGGATTGGCAAGTGAAGACTTGCTTAAAGTTAAATTAACCGATAATGCTCCAAGAACCAGATGGTATTTGGAAAAAATCACAGGTTTGGCAGAAAAGCCTGTTGGAACATTGAAGGTTTACTTTGCAGTTCCAGACATGAACATATTCATGTTTGAGGGAAATGATGATGAATCCAAGGGACTTATTCCTGAAAATATTCCTACAGACATTATGAAGGCTGGAGAGATTGGTGTAACCAACATGTCCAGGAAGAATTTAGGATATGTTGGTATTAGAACTGTTGATAGTGATGAATTTGGACCTACTGGTGAACCATTTGCTGCTACAAATGTAGTTGGTGAGGTTATTGGAAATATTGAGAGTTTAAACAGACTTAAAGATGGAAGCACTCTTTATATTTACGAGGTTTATGAGGATTAAATATTGTGAGGTTTGAATAAACATGAGGGTTTGGATAAACTTATTTTAAGACATTGAAATTTTAAAATCTTTTATGTTTTGGATATTGGGGTTTTAAATTCTTTTATGTTTTGGATATTGGAATTTTAAATTCTTTTTGTGTTTTAAGATTGTTTATAAAACTCATTGTTTTCGTTATTAAGGAGGAAAGATTATGCCTGCAAATTTATGTATGACTCCAGATTTAGGTAAGGAGGATATGGATCCTGAAGTTTCAACAAGAATGATTATTTTAAGTTCTAAAGCTAATGTAAGTGAAAGTGAAGTTGTTAATTTCTTACATCTCTTGAATTTGCCCATTACCATTAAATGGACCTGTTATGGTGCAATGATTAGCGGTAAGGACAAATATGTTAAACAGGCGATTAGGGAGCTTCGTAAATTAGATCCTTATGGAATTTTTACAAAGGAAAGAGGTTTTGCTCCAGGAGACCCTAGAAGATGCAGAGGCCACAGATATGGTCCTAGGGAAGGATTCCACCAAATGGAAAAGGAATTCAGAATTCTTGATTATGTTGGGGAAGCTTTGAAAAACCCAAGGGAAGTTGAAATTGAGAAAAAGGAACCTGTTTCCATAGATTTATTCAAGGAAGTTTTGGAAGATTCTTTAAAAGAAGAAAAAAGTGAGGGAGAAAAGGAATAAGGCTATTATCTAGTCTTAGATTATTATGAGGATGATATTATGGTAAAAGTAGCTATTTATCCACCAAATTCATTGATTTTAGCTGACTTGATTGAGAGAAAAGGACACACTCCTTTAGCTCTTCAAAAACAAATTAGACAAAAGATTAAAGACCCGGAGATTGATTCTCCTCCAATGAATATTACAGAGGAAGATCCTATTAAAGGATTAAAATATGCAGCTATTGAAGTCCCTTCCGGTGTAAGGGGAAGAATGTCCATTATTGGACCTCTTATAGATGCTGCAGAGGCTGCAATCATCGTTGATGGTGCACCTTTCGGTTTTGGTTGTGTTGGATGTGCAAGAACTAATGAACTGTCCATTTTCTGTTTACGTAAAAAGGACATTCCTACCTTGGAAGTTGTTTATCCATCAGACCAGGATGAAACAATGCTTATGGTTAATCAAATCAATTCATTCCTTGATTCCCTGCCTGGAGGTGGAGGAGACTTGGAAGCTTATGATGAAGAATTAGAGGGAGGAGAATAAAATGGTAAAGATTGCATTGGTTTCTTGTGGTACTGAATACAGTGGTATTCAAAAGGAAATTGAAAAGGCGGCTTTAAAGTTCGGCGCTGAGATTATTCTTCCTGAAATTGATTTGGATTATATTAATGAGGCTTATGAGAAATTCGGTTTCTCTGCTCAAAGTTCAAGCTTAAAGCTTATGATTGCAAGGGCAATGTCCATTGTTGAAGGTAAATGTAAGCCTGATGCAGTATTCATTGCTACCTGTTTCAGATGTGCTGAAGGAGCACTTGTAAGAAATGAGGTAAGGCGTTTCATTCAAAACAATACACGTATTCCAGTGGTTACCTATTCATTTACTGAAAGGACAAAGGCTGATGAGTTGTTCATTCGTATGGAAGCATTGGCAACCACAGTTACACGTAGAAGCATTCTTGCTCGTGAGAAACAAGAAGGTCTTACCCTTGGTTTAGACTCTGGTTCCACTACTACAAAAGCTGTTTTAATGGAAAACAACAAGGTTATAGGTACTGGTTGGACTTCCACCAAGGACATTATTGAATCTGCAAAAACCGCAGCTTCCGAAGCTTTCTCAAACACTGATTATGATTGGGATGACCTTGATGGTATAGGAACTACAGGTTATGGTAGGTTTACCATGGGTCAGGAGTTCGGTGCAGAACTTATTCAAGAGGAATTGTCCGTTAACGCTAAAGGTGCAGTATATCTTGCTGATTGTCAAAAAGGTGAAGCTACTGTATTGGATATTGGCGGTATGGATAATAAGGTTATTACAGTTAACAACGGTATTCCAGACAACTTCACTATGGGCGGTATCTGTGCAGGTGCATCCGGAAGATTCCTGGACATGACTTCCCGTAGGTTGGATGTTGACATTACAGAACTTGGTCCTCTCGCTGTTCAAGGTGATTGGAGAAGGGCTATGTTAAACAGTTACTGTATTGTATTCGGTATTCAGGACCTTGTTACCACTCTTGCTGCAGGAGGTTCAAAGGCAGATGTGGCCGCTGCTGCATGTCACTCAGTATCTGAACAGGTCTATGAACAACAATTGCAGGAAATTGACATCCGTGAACCTTTAATTCAAGTGGGCGGTACCAGTTTGATTTCAGGTCTTGTTGAAGCTGTAAGTGAAACCTTAGGCGGTATTGAAGTTATTGTACCTGAATACTCACAACATATTGGTGCTGTAGGAGCAGCATTGTTGGTATCCGGTATGGGTAATAGACATGAATAGAATTATGCTTGTTTGTTTTTAAATAAACATTTCGTTAGAGTTAATGCTTGTTTGTTTTTAAATTAACATTTTATTAGAGTTAATGCTTGTTTGTTTTTAAATTAACATTTTATTAGAGTTAATGTTTGTTTATTTGTTTTTAAATAAACATTCCATTATTCTTTTATTCTAATTATTTATTGTTTAATCTCTAAGAGGTGATTAAATGTATATTGAATCAAATGATGAAGAGGGAGCAAAGGTCTACGATATGATTATTCGTCAAATCTTTCAGGATTTGGTCTTGCCACCTTCAATTGATGATATGCGCGCTTATGTTAATCCTGATGAGGTCTGTTTCATTATAGCTATTAAAATGAGAAAAACCTCTCAAAACATAACCTTGAAGGAAGTTGCCAAGATAAGTTATGAGAAAGATGATGATACAACAGTTATTCTGATTGATGATGAGAACTATCTTCCAAACATTCTCAAAACCCTTTGGAGTGAGTTTGGTAGGGAACAAGTCCATCAGCCAAGCAGATATGTGATTCATATTAAGGGAAATCATCAATTGTCAGATCTTGTAGTGGACAGTCCTTATAAGAATCTTAAAAGAAGGATTTATGATGCAATATTCAGAATAGTTCCTGAAGGATTTAAGATCATGAAGGACATTTCAAGAGATGATATTGTTTCTGTTATAGCAACAGACGAATTAATTAAGGATGAATGGATTGAAAAGGCAGAAGGATATATTGTTGAATTAAATACTCCTAAAACCTATAATTAAACATTTGGAGTCTTTAATTTTATTATTTCATTAAATTTTTATTAAATTTTTTATTAAATATTTTGGTCTTGTAGAAACCACAATTTTTATTAAATTTTTTATTATTTTATTTAAATAATGAGTTTAAATAATTTTTTTTAAATTTATTTAATTATAAATTTAATTTAAATAAAATAGGCTTGCTGGTTTATAATGAGTTAAAAGTTTATTAAAGATTTATAATCAATTCTTTATTTATTTAAAATAATGTTAATATAAATCATTTTTAATTACATTTAAATGGTTTTTTAAATAATTTTTAAAATTAGTTTGAAGTTTTTTAGAATTTGTTCGTATGTCTAAAAAATAAATAGAAATCTTTATATATTGGGACATATATAACAATAGTTAAAAGTTTAACCTTAAACGAATGATGTGTGTATTTGCTGACAGTCCCTTGATTTGTCAGCAGATTAAATTTATAAATAAAAAATAAATATTGGTTTGAATTTTAATATTTATTCTTTTATTGAAGTTTTAATAGGGCTTATAAAAAGTTCTAATTAGATTATATTGGAGAAGAAAAGTTTTAAAACGATTTAAAACTTATGTGTTGAGGTAATAATATGATTAGCAAAAACATTGACTGTGGAGGCAGTCATAAAGGTTCAAAATTTGCTCACATAACAAAAGTTCATCCATGTTATAATGAAAAGTTGCATGACAAGGTCGGTAGGGTTCATGTTCCTATTGCGCCAAAATGTAATATAGGATGTAATTTCTGTATTAGATCAATTAACAATGATGAAGACCGTCCAGGTGTTGCAGGTTCAATTATGAGTGCAGATGAAGCTGTTGAACATGTAAAAAAAGTAACTGAGGACAGTGCCATTACTGTAGTTGGTGTGGCTGGTCCTGGTGATTCCCTGGCTAATGAGGCTACATTTGAATTCTTTGAAAAAATTAATAAGGAAAAACCTGACTTGATTAAATGTATGAGTACAAACGGTCTTTTGCTTCCTAAATATGCTGAAAGGATTGCAGAATTAGGTGTAAATACTGTTACCGTAACCGTCAATTCCGTGGACCCTGAAATAGGAAAGGACGTTTATGGATTCATTGTCTATGAAGGTGAAGTCTTAAGGGGACGTGAAGCTGCTGAGATTCTTATGAACAACCAACTTGAAGGAATTAAGAAAATCACTGACCTTGGTGTAGTTGTAAAAGTAAATGTGGTTCTTATTCCTGGCTTAAATGATGAACATATTGTTGACATCGCTAAAACCGTAAAAGAATGTGGTGCAGACTTGGTAAATGTTCTTCCATTGATTCCATTGAATAAGATGGCTGATTATCCAAAACCTGGTTGTGGAGAAATTGAAAAGGCTCGCAGTGAAGTGGAAGAGTATCTTCCTGTATTCAGAGCTTGTACTCAATGTAGGGCAGACGCTTATGGAATCCCTGGAAAGAAACATGAAGATCATCATATAGGTAATGCTCCTCAGTCTCACTTCTAGGAGTTTTACTTTTTCTTTTTTCTTTAACTTTTACTTTTTAATTTTTAATTTTTACTTTTTAATTATTAATTATTAATTTTTAATTTTTAATTTTTACAGTTTATTTTTATTATTTAGCTATTTTTAACTATTTTTAACTATTTTAACTATTTTTAACTATTTTTACTTATTTTTATTATTTTATTCTTATTTTTAGTTATTTTTAGGCATGTTTAACTATTTTTACTTATTTTTATTATTTTTAACAATTTTTTTTAACTCTTTACTCTTTTTGCTTATTTTAAACAATTTTTTAATTTTATAAAAATCTTTTTATTTTAAAGGTCAATTTTTTATTTTTTTAATTTTATAAAAATCTTTTTATTTTAAAAAGGCCAATATTCTATTGTAATATTAAATTAAATTTCACTTATTTTTATAAATTTATTATGGGATATTTATGAGAACTGTTGAATGGGAAGATAATAAATTAAAACTTATTGATCAAACTAAATTGCCTGATGAATTGACTTATGTTTACTGCAGCAATTATAAATCTGTTATTTATGCAATCAAGGAAATGATTGTTCGTGGTGCTCCAGCCATTGGTGTTACTGCTGCATTTGGTATGGCGCTTGCTCAAATTGCAGGTGAGGATATGGATAAGGTTGCAGAGGAAATGAAATCCGCTCGTCCTACTGCTGTCAATTTGATGTGGGCTGTTGATAGGGTCATGAAGGCTCCTGATATGTTAAAGGAAGCTTTGGATATGGCTCGTGAAGACATTAATACCAATTTGGCTATTGGGGAATATGGTGCCAAGGTAATTGATGATGGAGACACTGTTTTAACTCACTGTAATGCTGGTGCACTTGCCTGTGTTGATTATGGTACTGCATTAGGTGTTTTCCGTTCTGCTTTTAATCAGGGAAAGGACATTCAGGTTATCTGTGATGAGACTCGTCCAAGAGGTCAAGGTGCAAGTCTAAGCGTTTGGGAAATGCAACAGGAAGGAATTCCTGTAAAATTGATTCCAGATGTTGCTAGCGGATATCTTATGTCTATTGGAAAGGTGGATAAGGTTGTTATAGGTGCAGACAGGGTTGCACGTGATGGAATTGCTAATAAGATAGGTTCATTTATGGTTGCCCTTGCTGCAAAACGTTTTGATATTCCTTTTTATGTTGCAGCTCCAGTAAGTACTTTTGATAGGGAAATTTCCATTTTTGACACTGAAATTGAGGAAAGAGACCCTGATGAAGTGATTTATTATGGCGGTGCAAGAATTTGTCCTGAAGGAACTGAAGTTATAAATCCGGCTTTTGATATTGTTCCAAAGGACTTGATTACTGGTGTAATTACAGAAAAAGGAATAATTGATTTAAATAAGGAAGAAGACTTTGACAGTGTTTTCTAAATTTAAATCATATATTTTTTTATTTTTTATTTCTAATTTTTTTCTAATTTTTTTCTAATTTTTTTCTAATTTTTTTCTAATTTT
>NZ_CALCYR010000250.1 GCF_937906425.1 uncultured Methanobrevibacter sp.
CATACGAGATCTGATCGTGACTGGAGTTCAGACGTGTGCTCTTCCGATCTTACTTTTAATTTTTGCCTAGTATTTACAAATAAAAAAAATAATTAAAATTAATAAATTAAAAATTAATAAATTAAAAATTAATAAATTAAAAATTAATAAATTTAATTTAATTAAATTTTAACGAAAATAACGAAAAAAAGAAGAAAATTAAGAAAATTAAGAACAATTAAACAAATAATTATTTTTTTAATAAAATAATGATTAATCATTTATTTTAAAAATTAACTTATTAAAATCTCCATTTTTCACTAATCTTCTAAGTCTTCGTCGTCTTCGTCCTTTGCATTCAAGAAACTAAAACAAAAGATCAAAACCAATAAAAGTCCAGCTATAGGAACAGAAACTCCAAAGTCAAGGGATTTCTGTGAAACCTCTTCAACCTCACTAACAATAAGGTCTCCAAGTCCAGAGTCCCCCTCACCAGGCCCTACTGAAGATAATGCAGTAGGATTAAGACTTAAATCAATATCACCATATGCACTGGAACCGCTTTCCTGTGATTGACCAGACAATTCAGAGCTTCCTCCCCTTTCATTTGCATTTGAATTTGATGAATTGAAATTGGAATTGGAATTGGCATTTGAATTAGGAATATTGGAATCTGATGGAACATACCTTTCACCAGTATTTTGTCCAATATTATTGAATCCTCTATTTGCAATTGCACTTGATCCTCCGCCTTTAGATGATGACATAGAGTTTCCATATACCGTATTACCATTTGAAGTTTCATCAAAGTCCATTGCATAATCACCATCGGTTTGAATGTCATTTCCAATAATCCTATTTCCGCTGGAACCCTTTTCAAACAGCATTGCAGTATTGTTTAAGGTAACTGAATCAGGGTGTTCCGGACCTTGGGCAGGGTCATTTGCATCATCCCCCCAAGTTCTGATCTTGTTGTAGGTTACATTATTTCCTGAAGATGCATAAAATGCAATTGAACTAATACTTCCATTAGCATAGAAATTGTTGTGACTTATGTCATTGCTCCATGATGAATAAAGCTCCATAGCATAAATTCCTGCACGGCCGGTACAGTTAAGGCTATTGTTTCTGATCTTTCCCCCTTGTGAAATCTCCAAGGTGATACCATAGGTATAGTTGTTGGAGTAAAGATGGAAAAGATTTTCCTCAACAAGTGTATCCTTTGAATTATGCCTTAAAATCATTCCCATAACAAAATAATCACCATTTATTGTAATGTTGTTACGTGCAAAGATATTTTCACATGCATATGTAACGGATTTACTTGTATCGTCTCCAGAGGAGCCTACTCCATAAAGGAATGGGTCATGGCCTTCAATCAGGAAATTGTTCTCGCTGATGTTGTTCCTGTTTGATGCATAATAGATATACAATCCAATAAGAATGTTTACGGAAGGCTGATAAGGAATCTGGAATCCCTCAACAGTTGATGTAACATAAATGTTATTGTGAATGAACTGATTGTCAGAGGAAAAGTCCAGAATAACACCATAAGTCTTTGAAAGCTCTGAAATACTGTGAACGCCATCTATGCAAATGCTTTCAAAGTAGGGATAGAGTTCACTTGTACCGACAGCCACAATGTCATTGTTTTCAAAGACTGTCTCATATGCCTCATAGTTTAAGAGAGTGAATACAAGATTGTCGCCTTGAGCACGCAGATAATTGTCTGTAACTACAGAGCCATAGCTGTCGCATAGATAGATTGCATATGAAGTGTTCTTGTCCCATACCATAATATTGTTTCCAACGATTATAGCCTCATCTGCCTCAAACACATAGATTCCCCATTGATTGCAATTCTTATCTGAACTTCCATTGTTTATAATGGTGAATCCTTCAATAAGACAATTTGGAGCATTTACAACAATTGTTGTATTGAATAGACTTGCATTTTCACCGATAAGGTTTAAGGTCTTTGAGAGATAGAGTTTTCCAATTGGAGAGAAATTTCCGGAAAATATCAATGTGTCTCCATCTTCAATAAATCCTTTCAGTTTACCATTTCCATCAAAATAGCTTGAATAATTATTATTATCAATATAATAGACCTTGCCCTCTCCAAAGTTTGGAATATAACTTGTATTCATTGGCAAGATTATTGCCTTGCCAAATACTGAATTGTTTTCACAGAGATATGACTCTGTAGAGGATTGTGCAATAATTATTGCATAATTGTTTGAAGTGTAAATGGTATTGTTGAAAATGGAAACATTATAAGGTCTTTTGGTCCTTGATTGGTAGATTGATTGAATTCCTATTCCATTTCCTGTTGCTTTAATGGAAGAAGGGCTATCCAAATTGGAAGCACCCTCTCCAGTAGAAGCACTGACTATTAATTCCATATCACTTTCATCCAAGGAATTGATTATATTTCCATAAACAAGGGAATTTACCGGATTTCCCTCAATGCTTATACCAGTTCCATTCAGAAATTCAATTGTATTATTATAAACCTTGGAATTGGAACCTATTTCCTCTCCACCGATTTTTATACCATTTCCATTGCTGATAATCTGAATATAATTCCCATAAGCTTCACAGGATTCTCCTACAATGATTCCTGCCTTGAAAACCTTTGCATTGTAAATGGAATTGTTTGCAATCAAATTTCCATATGAACTGTAGATTGCATAATCCCCACCTATAATATCAGGATTTTCCAAATCAGCTCCAGTAAGATTATAAATCTTATTTCCAATAATGTAATTGTTTGGATAAGCTGAGGAAACTCCCCTATACATTGATATTATGGTGTTGTTTTCAACATTATTGTATTTGCCCATCAGATAAATACCGTAAGCCCAAAAGGAAGGATTATCCACTGTACTTCTAATAGTGTTATTGGAGATATTGTTATAGTCAGATGTTGTACTTCCATAACATAGGTAAACCCCATAGGAGTTTTCAACAGTTATGTCATTGTCAATCACCTGGGTTCTGAATGCATCCAATAAGGTAATTCCAGAGTGTTGCCAACTGCTATTGTCACTTGCATTGGTCTCATCATTCATTGAACTGCGTGTTGCATTGTTTGGAACAATTGTACGAATTGTGTTGTTTGCAACAATGCAGTCATAGGAGTAGGAGATTATTGAAATTGGATAAGCGTTGGACCCTGATGTAAATATCTCATTGTCTATAACCTTGACACAATTGGATCCGTTTACCTCAACTGCAAGCAATCTGTCCTTATGAGATTCCATCTTCAAGTTGGAAATAACTGCAGAGTATTTATAATCCTCATTTGAAACATTTACAAATGCTACACGAGAATTATATAAAAATGCATCACATTCAAGACTTGTAAGAGTCAATGGAATGGTGATTACAAAGTTCTTATTTGTAAAATTACCAGACAAATTAATAGTATCATTGACAGAAACCAAGGACAGGTTTAAAAAACCCTTGGAATCAAAATATTTAGAATAATTGTTTTCTGTTATAGTATGAATTTGATTTCCATTGGATTTAAGTTTAGAATTAGAGCTTTTTTCCAATTCAAGAATATTAATGGAATCATTATTAGAATCAAAAGAATTTATAGAATCAAAAGAACTATTAGAATCAATAGAACCAATAGAACCAATAGAACCAATAGAACTATTAGAGCTAATAGAATTGACATTAGAATCAACAGAACCAATAGAATTATCCATTGGTTCAGAATCATCATCTAAAGATTCAGAAGGATTTTCCATCAAGAGATTCTTGTCACTTAAATCCTTGGAAAGTGTAGAATTAGCATCATCAAGATCAATTGCGGAGACTGCAGTCAATCCAGAAATGAGAAAGACTAAAACCAGAATCAGACTAAGACCAATCATTCCCCTATTTTCCACCAAGACACCTCCAGTAATTTTTTTTAATCAAACAAACCCAAAAATCATTAATTTGTAAAATCATTTTCATAAAATTAATTTTTTCCCAAAATGAAAAAAATAACAATTATTTTCAAAATGAAAAAAAATTTAATGATTATTTTTTCAATAAAATAAAAATAAAAATTAATTCAAATTAATAAATTTTTAAAATTTCTTAAATATTATTTAAAAAACTTAAAATATAATTGAGTTATTTTTAATATATCATTTTTAATATTAATAAAATTATCTAAAAATTAATAAAAATAATGTAAAAAATGATTTAAAATCAATTAAATTAAAAATAGAACAATTAAAATAATTAAAATAATTAAAATTATTAAAATTAATAAAATAAATGAATTTAAGTAAAAATAAATCTTTTAATAAAATTTTAAAAAAATTATTTTCAAAATTAGAATAAAAATTAGAAAAAAAAATTTTAATGAAGAATTAAGATTGGTAAGAAAGGAAAGAAGAGAAGTATTATCTGGAAATACTTATACAAATCTTAAAATTAAAATTAAAAATTAAAAAATAAAACCTTAAAATTAAAAAATAAAATAAATAAAAACCTTAAAATTAGAAATTAAAAATAGAAATTAGAAATTGAATCTTAAAAAATAAAAAAAATTAAATAAAATCATAAAAAAAATAAAATAAAAAGAATAGTAAAAGTACTATTCTTTAAATGCTTAAAACTTTTGCTTAACTAATTTTAACAGTGCTTTTAACACTTACTGCCTTATACCTGTCGTCTCCTGCGAATTTAGCAGTGAAAGAATATGTTCCTTTCTTGGAAAGACTTA
>NZ_CALCYR010000251.1 GCF_937906425.1 uncultured Methanobrevibacter sp.
CTTCTCTTTTTTAATTATTTGTAAACTTAATTTTTCTTTTGAAATTTAAAATTATATTTTTGTCAATTTGTCTAAATTTTTATAATATTTTTATAATATTTTTATAATATTTTTTAATATTTTTCAATAAATTTTTCAATAAATTTTTCATGAAAATTTTTAGGAAAGCCTAAATTTTTTTCGTCCCATTTGCCTTTATTTTAAGAAATTTTTAATATTATTTCTTTATTTTTTAATAATTCAATTCAAAATTTAAATTTTCTATTTTAAAGATTTTTTTTAAACATTTTTTCTACTTGTCCATAAGTAAAAAGATTTATATTTAATAATATGGATAATATTAAATATGATTAGTATAAGTGCTAATGGATTTCAATTATTGATTAATTATATTGTAGCTATTTTTGTGGCAGTAGCTATCGCATTGGCTTTAAAATTGCCTTTAACTCCAGAAAAGCCTATACGATTTTCCTGGACAAATAGTGCAATATTTCCAACTCCTGTATTTGCTATTGGGATTTTAGCAATCTTTTTTTCTTTTAATTTTTATTGGATATATGATGGTTTAGTTCTTGCAATCTTGGCTGGACTATTCTCAGCTATTTTTGTAAAATATTTATTCGATTATGTATTTCCAAGTCCTAATTTAGAGAATACTCAAATGGAAGATGATGCTGTTTCCAATGCTTCTGAACCTTCATTTAAATCTTTAATTGAAGATATTTCAAATAGGGGTGATGAATAATGGATTTAATCATTGGCTTAATATTGGCAACAATCATTTCCTGGCTAAATTTTGTTATTGTAGACACTTTTTTAGGTTTGCCGGAAGCTCCTGGTGTTAAGGGGGCGGAAAATGTCGGTTATAATATTAAATCTAGAAAAGGAGATTTGGCAGGAGGATTTTTCCAAGGAAACATTCTTTGTTCTCCTGATGCATCAGCAGGAACCTTGATTGCTGCAATTGGAATCTATGCTTTAGGAATTCAGGGAGGTTTGATTGCTGCATTATTCGTTTATATAGGTAACAGATTATGTGCAGATCCAGGTTATGCAGGAACAGTTGGAGCATTGACAATGACTGTTTTGATTGCAATCTTCTCATTTGTTGGAATTAGTCCTGAAATGTTTATTTGCGGAATGGTAATTGCAATATTTACAATTCAGGGAATTCACCATCCTACAAGCTCAAGATTACTTGGAAAAATAGCAAAATCCTTTGGCAGGTATACTAAGTATGAATAGCTTTTGAAAGGCTTTTAAATATTAAAAATAAGATTTTTAAAATTTATTTAATTTAATTAAATTCAATTTAAGTGTTAAAGACAAAAAAATACAAGGTTAAAATATGTATATAGAAATTATTGGTGTTATTGCAATACTTATGGCTTTGAGAGCTGTGATAACCAAAGACAGAGCAGAAAAATTACTTTACATAAATGTAATAGGATTCTGTATTTCTGCAATTGTTGCATTGTATATTAAAACACCATTTGGTCTTGTATTGGCTGCAGCTTTCTTTATAAGTTCAACAATTGGTTCAAATGCAATTGCTTACACTTTAAAAGAATTGGAAGATGAAATTACATTTGATAAGGAAATGGACTTAAGTGAAGAAAACTAATTGTTGTTAAAAATTTGAAAAATTATTTCTAATAATAATTTATATTTAATTGATTGGGATTTATTTCTAAAAATAATTTATATTTAATTGATTGGGATTTATTTCTAAAAATATATTATATTTAAATATGAAAATAATTTAAATTTTAATTCATGCTTATAAATTAAATAATTTATTTAAACAATTCAAAATTGTAGTTTAACAATAAAAAAGAAAAACGTGATTTAAATGCTGGAATTTATAAATATTGAGACAATTGCAATGGCTTTAATGATAATAGGTGCCATTGGAGTTGTACTTCTTAAAAAACCATTGGATAAGGTAATAATGGTTTCTGTTTTGGAAGCAGGTTTATTCTTGGCTATTGTTAACTTCAAATATTTGGATGTTGCATTCCTGACTGCTGTTCTCGATCCATTGTCAATCATTGTCTTCTTGCTTGCATTGATCAAGATCAACAATGTCCGCAAATCAAAATTGGATGATTACTCTAGCTTTGATAAGGTTAATTACAGCAGTGAAAATAAGAAAAGAAACTCTGGGGAGGCAGAATAATGTTTAGCTTAAGTATTTGGGTTTATTTAGGTTTGGCAATCGCTATCTTTGGAAGCTTGGCCACCGTTTGGGGTCCTGGAGTAAAAGACCCTGTCATCAGAACAATAAATACTGAAGTGGCTTCTGTTGGAGTTTCATTGGTTTTGCTTACTTATAATTCTACATTGGCTCTGTTGACTTTAATTGCAACTACCATTGTAACAAGTTTAATCTTGTTTAGAGCTATTGCTCGTTTAGAAGAGATTGGAGCTGATGTATAATGTTCAGATTTATCAATTCATTTAATGAATTTAAATCATCATATGATTTAGATTTAAACTGTAACGCTGGGAGGTTATCAGATGCCTAAAATAGGGAAATTATGGAATCAATTGGCAAATCCTAAGAATGTTCCTAGATTGTTCGCTTTAATTTTAGGTTTACTTCTCATTGCAGGATTTTTAATACCTGTTGCATTGAATTCAGACCAGCTTTATACACGTCCGACTCCTCAGTCCCAAATGGATGCTGGCTTGGCAATAGCTCCATATGATAGAGGTGGAGAAGTTTTGGAAAGTCCTGGTGTTACTCAAGCACAATATCCTGAAAACTCTCAAAATCTAGGTTGGATCAATTCATACATGACTCCGATTGCCGAATGGCTAAAGGGATTCTCACCTTACTTTGGAACAAGTATATGCGCATCCCCTGGAGGATTGATTGATGAGATTCTTTATTATACAAGAGGTTTTGATACCATCCTTGAATCATCAATTCTCATGATGGCCTATATCATTGCATCATGGTTGGCAATTAACTTTACAATGAATAGGAAAAACGATAAGGAACAGATTAAAAAGGATATGAAGATTGCAATTGCAAGTTCCGATAGGGTTGCTAGTGAAGTTGAAGAAAGTAATCGTAAGGCTCGCAGCAAACAGGCTAAAAAGGAGTTTAGGTGATTTCATGCTTGTCTTTATGGATTTCAATTATATTGATAAGGGAGGAATGGTCTAATGCCTGCAAGCATAGTTCCCCAATTCGTTCCAGCCTTCTTCACTTCAATGTATGGCCAGGTCTTATATGGCGGTTTGATAGTGGCTTTCATCGGCTTGGTTGGAATTGCCATGGAAAAAAGAGACATTCAGATTCTTATCCTTACAGATATTGCAGGTCTTGCAATGCTTGTTGTTGTAACTGCTGTAGGTACAGATCTTTCAGAAGCATTGGTGCTTCCTGGATTGGTTGTTGAATTGGCTGAAATCATGGCTATTTCAGAGATTCTCATATCTCGTGAGATGAGAAAGAAGGATGTGGATACCTCATTCATGCCAATGTCTTTAAACATTGATATGGAGATAATGACAACCGCTCCAAACTTCATTGCATTGATTCTAATCGCTTATGGAGTATTCCTTTCAGGTTTTACCGGTGGTGCAGTAGCTGGTGGAGGCATATTGATTTATGTCCTTTCCAGAAAGGTAAGGGGATTGCCTATTGTAGTTCTTGATGGTGTAGGAGCTATTTCAGGTATTTCCTGGTGTTTATGGATAATTGGATTTTTAATCTTCTTTGTCTTGCCTCAATACTGGTTATTGGCTTTGCTTTTAGCTGCATTGGGATTGCTGTTAAAGGTGGCTTCCAAGATAGGTTTGATTGGAGTTTTAATGAGAGAGGACTTTGGCAGAGAGTAAAAGTTCTGATTATCATCTATTAATTGGAGTTTTTACTTATTTGCTTATTATAATTATTATAATTATTATTTTAATTTATTTGATTTAAAAAATAATGATTAAATTTTATTTGATTTAAAAAATTAACATTAAAATTTATTTAATTAAAAAAATAAGATTTTAATTTATTTAATTATGCTTACAGAATTTATATGAACATATTAATAAGAAGGAGATAGGATGTTTATAGAAAGTTTGGGAGGAGATTTTTTAGGAACAATTCCATTGGGAGATATTGTTCTTTACTTAAATCCGCTTCATTTATTCCTGTTTGTAACCATACTTCTATTTACAGCTTTGATTTCCATTAGCCGTACTGAAACTCAAGTTGAGGCTATGTTCGGTTCATTGGATGAAAATCAAGTTGCTGTCGGATTAAAGGAATTTAAACATAGGAGATTCCTTGCTATCGTATGTGGTTTGGCTACTGCAGGAGCAATGATTACTGGAGATCTGTTTAACTTTACCCTTTTCATGGCTTTAATCGGTATTGTTAACATTGGTATCGTTTCTGCCGTAAAACAGGTTGATGTTTTAAATTCAGCTTATCAGTATGGTTTAATTGCAATGATGTGTGGATTGCCTTTATTTGGTGGAGCTGCTATGATTTTGGCTTCTGCCGGTACTTTAAGTTTATTTGAATTGGCAAGTATGGCTCCAACCCCTTTAATGATCTTTGGATTGCTTCTCATGCTTATAGGTGTAGCTGGAGAAAGCGGTATAGCTCCATTTTATGCAAGTAAGGCAGAGATGTTTAGAACTCCAGGTTCTCCATTCATATTAATTATTCACTTAAGTTCTTTATTTATCATAGTAAGATTTTTAGAGATTTTACTTACTGTAATTTAACTTATAAAAGAAAATTTTTGCTTAAAAAATCATGTTTATTAACAAATTATGTTATTTATTTATTAAAAGATCAGGTTTATTAACAAATTATGTTATTTATTATATTAACAAATCATGTTTATTAATTATTTATTTAATAGAAGGTCGATAAAATGAAAAAAATGAGAATAGCTAGTTATACTATCTTTATAATATCATTGCTTGCTATAATTTATGCTTTAATATTTAATCCTGCAGATTGGATAGTTTATGCCATAGCTATTGTTTGCATACCATTTTTAGTACTTTCATTTGGACTTTTAACCATGTCCAACCCTATAAAAGATGAAGAGGAGGAAAGGAGAAAAGAACCGTTTACAGGTTATTAAATCTGATATTCTAATCTATTTTAGCTTCTTTGATTTATTTAGTTATTTATAAATCTGATAAGTCTAATTCATTGTTTTGATTATTGGATTTATTGTTTATTAATTTCTTCGCAGATTATGAATTTAATGGCTGAAATTTTAATCAATGTAATTATTGCTTTCCTCGCAGGCAGTCTCTTATTGGGATTCCATAGAAAGGTTATGGCAAGAGTCCAATTAAGGCCAGGACCTCCTATTATTCAATATTTATTACATTCCTTAAAATTTTTCTTTAAAGAAACTTCATTCCCTAAAACAGCTTCAATGCCATTTTATGTTGGCATTACAGTTATTTTAGCAGGAATTTGGATTACTGGTGTAATTGTTGGGCCTGTTACACAAGGTTCACTTATGATTATATTCGGTATTTATGCAATACACAAGATTGTTGAACATAATTCAGGATCTTCTTCAGGTTCTCCTTATGGAAAATTAAGTTGTGTAAGGGCTGTTTTCTCAGCAGCCGGTGAATTGCCTTTATTTGCCGTAATCGGTTTGGTTTTCATTAAGACAGGAACTATGGACATTTCCGGAATTTTAGCTTATCAAGCTTCAAACGGTCCATTGATTTATTCAATACCTCTTGCAGCTGTGATGTTTTTTGTCTTGATTATTACAAAATCCCCATATTCTCCTTTTGGAATTACAAAGGGAAAGGATATTATTTCAGGATTTGAAACAGAGCATTATGGTTTGCTTAGAGGGTACATAATGTTTTCAGAGTCAATTGCATGGTATCTCCTATTATGGATTTTTTTGACTGTATTCTTTGGACCGCTTTCAGTTGTAGGATATTTAATTGGAATGATAGTGATTACAATCATTACAGGATTCATTAATGCTACAACTCCTATGTTGAATCCAAACCATTCTGTAATGGCTCAAATATCCATTGGAATCATTTGTGTTGTTGGTACTGTAATTACATTTATAATTTAAAATTAAACAGTTTAATTTTTTATATTTTTATTAGATTGAAGTTGTAATCTTAGAAAAAATATTTTAAAATTTTTAAATTTAAGTTTGTAATTTAAAATAAGAATATTTTAAAATTTTGTAAATTGAAGTTTGTAATTTAAGATAAGTATATTAAAATTTTTAAAAAATTAAAAAGAAGGCTTAAAAATGAACAATGAAAAAGAATTGAGAATATTGACTTCCCTAGTGGCTTTAGGGGTTTTTATTGTTGCAGGTATTGCAGCATATTTCCAAAGCATTTTAGCACTTCCTTTAGCCATCATTGGAATAATATTCGTTCCATTCATTTTAATGCAGAACAATGAAAAAAGAGCTCATATTGCAGAGACTCTTGAAAAAGCAGCTTTCTTAATAACTCTTATAATTATTATATTGTCTTTTATTTATCTTTACAGTCCTGTATAGGTAAAAAAAATTTTTTGGGATTTGAAATTATTTGGAGATTGCATTTCAAAACTTTTAAAAAAGTTGTCGATTAAAAATCAAAAAAGGTGAAATCATGGAAACATTGTACTATATGATTTATATAATTGTATTTATAGTTGGATCAATTCTTGGTCTATTATTAAGCTATAAAAAACATATGGAACCTTTCATTATATCTGAAATTGATGTGATGTCCTTGATTTTATCTATTCTTGGTTGGTTTTTATTATTCAATTATGGATTGATTGGTTTTGTCAGTTCCGTTATTCTTCTAAGCATAGCATTCTTCTGTATTGGTCTTGTAATTGGAAGAAGGCCTGGTTATGGTCGTAAGGAAACTGCAATTGGATTGATTATTTCTCTAATTGTTTGGATATGCACTTCAGGAGTTTTATTTTCTTAAAAATTCCATTATTAATTCGATTTATGATTTTATTGAATTAATTAGTTAAAGCTTGATAAATTTTAATTATTCACATTTGACTATTTAAAGGATGATTTATATGAATAGTGATGAAAGATTAAAGATGTTGAAATTGAGGGTTCTTCACAGTTTCAAATGGGAAAAGGACATTACCGAACCATTGTCTGAAGAATTTGGAATTTCTAAAGAGGATTTTGAAAACATTCTTATGGATCATTTTGACATGAGTGATTTGGAAAATCTTCACTCCACCTATGAAATAGCCAATAGGGAAAGGATAAAAAGGCAATTGCACATTGACTTAAGACTTTACTGGTTAAGTGATGTTATAAAACTTGTATCAGAGGAAGATGCAGATAGAATTACTCATCAGTTAACCAAGGAGATTGTACAAAACAATAAAAAGTATGAGGACGCTTTAGAGGAAGGTAGAAGAGAGATTATTGAATTGGTTCAATAATATTGTTTTTAAATTATTGAATTGCTTCAATTTTTAATTTAAAAGTTATTAATTATTTAAATTATTAGTAAAAACAGTATTCAAATTATTATTAAATTATTATTAAATATTATTCAAATTAGTATTCAAATTATTGTTAAATTATTATTAAATTATTATTTATTATTTATTTAATGTTTATTCAATTATTAGGCACTGTTTAAAAGAACAAAGAGTTTTAAGGTAAAAAAGTTTAAAAAGGTAATTAAAATGCTTAAAAAACTTAAAGATATTGTAAGAAAAAGTTCAATTCATGTTTGTATTGTAAACTGTGGAGGCTGTAATGGCTGTGACGTGGAATTGGTTGCACTATTGTCTCCTCGTTACGATCTTGAACAATATGGTATCTATGTTCACAATAATCCACGTGAAGCTGACGTTCTTTTGGTTACCGGTGCCGTTACAGAACAATGGAGAGACAATTTAAGAAGGATTTATGCCAAGACTCCAGAGCCAAAGATTGTTGTTGCTGTTGGAAACTGTCCACAGTCAGGGGACGTCTTTGCTCAAGAGGGTGGAAGAGTGCTTGCTCCAGTTTCAGACTTTATTCCTGTGGATGCAGCAATTCCAGGTTGTCCTCCAAGACCTAGTGAAATTTTGGAAGCTGTTTTAACAGTTGCTCCAGGAGCACTTGCAGCTAAAGGCAGAGCTCAGGATAAAGCTCGTGATTAAATAAGTAAATGGGAGTCAAGATAAAATGATATTGCCAATCGGACCAATTCATCCAGGCTTAAAGGAGCCATTAAGACTTAAACTTCAAACTCAAGGTGAAAAGGTTATTAAAGCTGAGATTGATTATGGTTATGTTCACAGAGGTATAGAAAAGATTATGGAAGGTAAAACTTGGCAAAAATGTATTTACTTATCTGAAAGAATCTGTGGAATCTGTTCATATGAACATACACAGTCCTTTGCTGAAACCTTGGAACTCATCTCAGGAGTTCGCGCTCCATTGAGGGCACAATATTTAAGGGTCATTACCAATGAACTTGACAGAATCCAATCACATTTCCTTGCTAATTCCACTTTCTTCAAGACTCTTGAACATGAAACCCTTTTCATGCATGTGTTGGCTTTAAGGGAACATGCAATGGATTCCCTTGAATTGTTAACTGGAAATAGGGTCAATTTAGGTTGGAATGTAGTTGGAGGTGTCCGTATGGATGCTGAAGAGAAGCACTTCAATGCAATATTGGAAAACCTTAAGAAAATAGAGGATGGATTTGACAGACATGTTGCATTGTTTGAGGAAGCTCCAATTGTTGCCTTAAGGGCAAAGGGTGTTGGGGTAATGACCAAGGAAGAGGCTATAAAGGGTCATGCAGTCGGTCCTATCGGAAGGGCTTCAGGTTTAAAGCATGACTTGAGAGAAGAGCATTATACTTATAAGGATTATTTTGATTTCAAGCCTATCTGGAGAAAGGAAGGAGACAATTACGCTCGTACAATGAATAGGTTTAATGAAATCGAACAGTCCATTGATTTGATTAAGCAAGCAATCGAAAACATGCCTGAAGGAGATATTAGAATTCCTGTGGAAATTGCTTCAGGTTATGGAGAATGGAGAAATGAGGCTCCTCGTGGTGAAGTCAGATACATGGCTGAAACCAATGGAAACCTGATAAAACGTATTTCAATCAGAACTCCAAGTATTATGAATATCGATTCTTGCGCCAGATATATGTTGAAGGATGTTGCTACCGTTGCAGATGCTGTTGCAACCTATGCTTCAAGCGATCCTTGTATCGCTTGTGCCGAAAGGGTGGCAATCACAGATGTAGACACAGGGGAATATACTACGAAAGACTTCTATGAGGTGATATAGAGATGTCCTCATTGATTTGGTATGTTTATGAATTTGCCAGAAAGGCATGGATAGACGGTTTCCTTGATGCAAAGTCTAGGGTGGATATAGCTGAAAAGCCGGATAGGTTCAGGGACTTTCCTAAGGTCATTCCTGAAAACTGTATAGGTTGCGGATCATGTACTGCATCCTGTCCATCTCCAAATGCAATCAAGCTTGTAAGAGACCAGGATACCAATGAATCAGAAGGGCTGATTTATCCTGTAATCAATAAGTCCTCTTGTATTCGTTGCGGTTTCTGTTCTGAGGTTTGTCCATCAACTCCAAAAACCTTGGAATGTGGTGAAAATCACTTCATTCGTGAAGAGTTCAATATCATTCCTTCAAAAAGAAAATATATCGTTGATGATTATCTCTGTATCAGGTGTCATAAGTGTATGGATGCCTGTGAGGTTGGAGCCATTGAGGAAATCGATGAAAGGGTTCTTGTAAACCAGTCCAAGTGCATTTCCTGTGGAAAGTGTTTGGATGCATGTCCTGTTAAGGGTGCAATGAAAGGTGTCTTTGTAAATAACCTTGAAGAGCAAAAGAAGATCATTAATTTGGCGGTTACCACTCTTGAGGAGTATATAGAATCCAAGCAGGAAGATTTGGTTTGTTTAGGTTCAGATAAGCTGTTCCTTTCTTCAATTGATTTTGAACCTCTTTTTAAAAAGGCTCTAAATATCCTGAATGATGAGGATGTTGTTCATGAGGTTCTGGAAGATGCAATAAACCGTTTAAAGATTAGGATTATTACTTGGGATAGGGAAAACTGTAAGAAATGTCAAATGTGTATTCCAGACTGTCCGACAGGAGCAATAAGTTTTGATTATGATGAAGACACTATTGTAAGAGACAAGAACAAGTGTTTAAGATGTAGTATCTGTTATCAGACCTGTCCATTTTCAGTCATCAAGTACTTCATGGCTAAGTTTAACTTGGATACTGATGAGAATGGAAAGGAAGTTATTCACATTTCCGTTAAGGCTTCCCAATTGGCTGAAAGGAGGGCTTAAATGTTTATGGAATTAAGTTTATCATTTAATGGCGGAATGGTCATGCTAAGTGTCAATTCCGTATATTTGATGGAGGGCTTGTCATGGTAAGTGTCAATCCAATTCCAAAACCATTGAGAGACGTTCATATTGAGTATGAAATAGATGATGAAAAATGTATCAATTGTATCAATAAGCCTTGTCTTAAAGCATGTCCAATTGGTTCAGTTTATTTGGATTCAGATACAAAATTCATTAAATTGGATGAAAACTGTTTCGGTTGTGTTTTATGTACCAATGCTTGTCCATATGATGCTATTCACATCAAGAAGACCTTGTCAGAACCTATTCGTGAAAATGTTCCCAACATCAACAAGAAGCTGTGCAGAGCATGCGGTGCATGTGTAAATGCATGTAAATCCGGTGCAATCCACCTTAAGTCAACCGGTGGAGAAGAGATGCATAGTGAAATCGATGAGGACAAGTGTATTCGTTGCGGTTACTGTTTCAGGGCATGTCCTACAGATGCAATTAAATATGGTGAAATTCTGCCTAAGACAATCAAGGAAGGCAGAACCTTATCAATTGACCATGACCAATGTATTGGATGTATGACCTGTACAAGAATCTGTCCTTCAAAAGGTGCAATTAATGTTGGAAAAACCAATAAGTTGCCATTCATTGACCCTTCATACTGTGCAAGATGTGAGGAATGTATGAATTCCTGCCCTACCTATGCAATTGACTATGTTGAAAGGGAGGAAGCCTTTGAATCATTCAACAAGATTAAGACTCTTGAAATCGCTTCTGAAATCCTGGATAGGGATGTAAACAAGATTTCAAAAGAGGTAACCAAAATCGATAATGTTTTGATTGATCTTCTTTCAGACATTTCCAAGGATTATCACTTTGAGGACTTTGATTATGAAAATTCAAGGGATATTCGTGATGTTCCAAGGGGAATGGAATTTTCAAATGTGGAAATTTTCACATGCAGCAATTGCCGTTCCATTGTTGTGGACGTTACAGAATTCCTGAATCAGCGTCTTGATGCACTTCTTAAAAAGGACCTGGAAGTGGTTAAGGTATTGGACTTGGTTGAATTTTTCCCACCTTTATTGGGCATAGAGGTTGTTGATGAGAACTGTATTAGTTGCGGATTGTGTGTAGAGGCTTGTCCTACCAATTCAATTGATTTGGATGGTCCATTCCCAATTACAATAGACACTGACAATTCATGTGTATATTGTGGTTTATGTGCTGAAAGCTGTAATTTTGAGGCTATTAAACTTAAGGAAGAGTTCTTTACAAATAGGGATCATGAAATTTTCTTTATTAAAAGAGATTTAAGAGGAAAAAGAAATGGTACTGTAGAGGTTAATCATCACGCTTGCCAATTATGTGAGGTTTGTGTTAAAAACTGTCCTGTAAATGCATTGGACGTTAGTGATGACAAGGTAACTGTAAATCATGAGGATTGTATTTCATGTAGAAATTGTGAGGGAATCTGTCCTTTAAATGCAATTAAGGTTTCTACTATTTGGCAGTTCCTTTAGGTGTAATTTAGGTTTTGTTATTTGGCAGTTCCTTTAGGTGTAATTTAGGTTTTGTTATTTGGCAGTTCCTTTA
>NZ_CALCYR010000252.1 GCF_937906425.1 uncultured Methanobrevibacter sp.
AGGTGGTTTTGCAACGCAACCTTTTGTATTTGGTGGAGAAGAAGGAATGGATAAGTCCGATAAAAATATGAAATATCGTTCTGGATTAACGAATTATCTAATAGATACAGGAGACGAAATTATACTTGTTGATACAGGATTACCTTTTGGAACACCTGAGGAAACACCTGATGAAAATACTGCTATATATACAGGAAAAGATATTTCAAGTTATATGGATGCTTTTAAGGAACTTGGATATCAACCTGAAGATGTAACAAAAATACTTTTAACTCATAGACACAATGATCATTCTGGAGAACTTGCATCTTTCCCTAATGCAAAAATATATGTGAATGAGGAAGAATTAGGAGCAGAAGAATTAAAAGGAATTAATAATATAATTCCTCAGACTGTTGACAAAGTATTTTTGTTAACAGTCTTTTCTTTTTGAAAAATATGTATTAAAATATATTTAATCTCTTTTACAAATTAACCTAAAAAAAAGAGAATAAAAAGCTAATTTGAAAACAATTCATTAGCCTTTCTCATAACATCAACTATTTTTACATTGAATGGACAACGGTCTTCACATGCTCCGCATTCAATACAGTCAGAAGCATTAAAAGCCATTTCATTATAATGAGCCCTTATTGACTCCGGAACCTTATCATGCCCCTTTGCAAGGTCATAAAATTTATTTACCATAGCAATGTCGATCATTGAAACGCAAGGAGCACAGTGGCCGCAATAGGTACATTGACCTTCATAGGAATTCCTTGGAGCATTTACCAAAACAGATGCATAATCCTTCTCTGCATAACTTGCTGTCTCATATGCAATGGCTCCTTTCATCTCCTCAACATTGTCAGGACCAACCATGATTGAAGCAACTGCAGGACGTGACAATGAATATTCAATGCACTGAACAGGAGTCAAGGCAACTCCAAATGGAGAATCTTCAGCAGATAAAAGTCTTCCGCCGGCATAACCCTTCATTACAACAAGAGGAATCTCCTTTTCCTTACATATTTGATAAAGATTAGCCCTTTCAGGAGCTACCCCATGCAATTCATCATTTTCAAGATAATGTTCCTCCTCAACATATTCAACAATGTCATTAAGTGAGGCCAGCATGTCAAATGCAGGGTTTATGCTAAACATTATAAGTTCAATGTCCTCTATTTCAGTTGCCCTTAATGCAACTGTAGGGGAATGGGTACTTAATCCAATATGCCTTATTGTTCCAGCCTCCTTTAGGCTGTAAACATATTCCATGAATTCTCCATTGAGAATGGATTCAAGCTCATCCAATTGGTCAACATAATGAATCATTCCAAAGTCAATGTAATCCATTTGAAGACGTTCCATAAGGTCTTCAAATGCAGGGATGACCTTGTCCATTTCACGTGTACGGACATATTGCTCATCCTGCCAGGTTGAACCTATGTGGCCTTGAATGATCCAGTCCTCCCTTTGGTCCTTGAGGGCAATCCCTAAGTTTGTTCTAACATCAGGTTCACTCATCCAGCAGTCAAGAAAATTAACTCCTTCATCGTGACAGTAGTTTACAAGTGCTATAGCATCTTCAACAGGCTTTTCTCTAAGCCATTCAGCTCCAAATCCTATTTCACTTACTTGAAGCCCAGTTTTACCTAACTTCCTATACTTCATCATATCCTCCCTAAATAAAAAAAATAATAAATTTTAAAATAAAATCCTAAAATCCCCAAATAAAAAAAATAATAAATTTTAGAATTAATTATTATACCTCTTCATCATCACAAAATAAAAAAAAACCTAAGCAAAACACTTAATTTTAAGCGAATTCTTAATTATCTGATGAAATTGGTGTGATATATTCTTTCTGATTGAGGCAATTCAATACCTTCTTTTAAGCTTAATTCCTTAATTTTTAAAAACCAAGCCATGTTATTTCCTAAATTGCGCATGGTTTGAAGTCCTTCCTCATCCTGCAAAGCCTCTTCAGCTGTGTTTCCATGAATTTCATTCCAATAGGTTGAGGTGATTATTGGCATTTCCCCCCAAGAGAAAAATCTTTGGATAATGTCCAATGAAGTCATTGTTCCTGCCCTGCGTGCACTTGCAACTGCAGCTGCAGGCTTTAAACGAAAAATCCTTTTTCCGCCGAAAAATGAAGCAAAGAAAGATCTTGTCATGAAATTGGTCAAGGTCGGATTTACTGAACCGTAATAGACAGGTCCGCCAAATACAAATCCCTCTGCCTCTTCAGCCTTGTCAATGAATTCATTTACAATGTCATCAAAAACACAATAACCTTTTCCAGCACATTTTCTACAATCTATACAGCCCCTAATATCCTTACGGCCTATGTTGAATATTTCTGTTTCAATATCATTTTGATTTAAAACCTTTGCAACCTCAGAAAGTGCAACAAAGGTACATCCTTTTGGATTAGGGCTGCCATTAACTAAAATAACTTTCATTTTAAAAACCTGAATAAACTTGTAAAATTAAAAAAAGAGTAAAGTGCTTTAAAGCACTTGAAAAAATATAAAAATCAATATTTTTGATTTTTAATTTATAAAATTAAATTTTAATTTAAAAAAATTTTAATTTGAATTAAAAAAATTAAAAAATAATTTAATATTTTCTAATTTAATAAAAATTAAAAATAATTAAAAAACTATCTTAAAATAGAATTAAAATTAATTAAAAAATATCAGAATAGATTTAAAAGTAAAACTATCTTAAAATAGCTCCTTCGTCTGCAGAAGATACAGAACGTCTATAAATATTCAACCAACCCTTAACTTCCTTCTCAGGCAAGTCAGCATTCGCAATACGTTCCTTCAATTCCTCATCAGACAATTCAACATTAAGATTTCCATTTCTTATGTCAATTTCAATTATGTCTCCGTCCTTTAGTCCAGCAATAGGACCTCCGCTTTTAGCCTCTGGAGAAACATGGCCAATGCAAGGCCCTCTGGTTCCTCCGGAGAATCTTCCATCAGTAATCAAACCGACATTCTTGATGCCCATTCCCATAATTGCAGATGTTGGATTTAACATCTCTCTCATTCCAGGACCTCCCTTTGGTCCTTCACATCTGATTACAAGAATGTCTCCTTCCTTAAGTTCATGATTGAAGATAGCTTCAACAGCATCCTCTTCACTTTCATAAACCTTAGCAGGACCCTTAAGATACATCAAGTCATCAGGAACTGCTGCAGACTTTACGATTGAACCATTAGGAGCAAGATTGCCCTTCAATACTGTAAGTCCGCCAGCCTCATGAATAGGATCATCCAAACTGTGAATAACACCATTTCCACTGACTTCAGCATCCTTAAGGTTCTCTTCAAGAGTCTTGCCAGTACAGGTCATGACTGAAGTGTCCAATTTGGAGGAGATTGTCTTCAATACTGCAGGAATGCCTCCATCCTCATGCAAATCAGCCATTGTATCCTGACCTGCAGGGGATAAAAGGGCAATGTGAGCAACCTTATTGCTTATTTCCTCAAACAAGTCAAGATTTGCATAGACTCCCTTTTCCTCAAGCTCATATGCAATAGCTGGAATGTGTAAGGCAGTGTTACTACTTCCGCCAAGAGCCATATCCATTGAAATTGCATTTTCAAATGCGCTTTGAGTCATGATGTCTGAAGGCTTTAAGTCTTCCTTAACCATTTCCACAATTCTTGCACCGGATTTGCGAGCCAAATCCTTTTTAGCATCTGAAAGGGCAAGGCTTGTAGCACAATATGGCAAACTCATACCAAGGGTTTCGGTAACACAAGCCATGGTATTTGCTGTAAAAAGACCTGAACAGCTTCCAGCACCAGAACATGCACAGGATTCCAATTCATATAAATCATCTTCAGTGATTTTGCCTGAGGATAATTCGCCTACAGCTTCAAATACAGTGATTAAATCTGCATTTTTGCCCTTATATGAACTTGCAGCCATAGGTCCGCCAGTTACAAAGATTGATGGAATATCCAATCTTGCAGCAGCCATCAGCATGCCCGGAACAACCTTGTCACAGCTTGGCATCAATACAAGACCGTCAAAACAATGTCCCATGGCCATGCTTTCAACAGTGCTTACAACAATTTCACGGGAGGCAAGTGAATATTTCATGCCCTCATGGTTCATGGCTATTCCGTCACAGATAGCCATTGTATTGAATTCAAAAGGAATACCTCCAGCAGCTCTTATGCCTTCCTTCACATACTCAACCAAATCCCTAAGATGTATGTGACCAGGTACAACTTCAGTGAAACTGTTTGCTATGCCAATAAATGGCTTTTTAAAATCATCATCCTTAAGTCCACATGCACGTAAAAGTGATCTGTGTGGAGCTCTTTGAACACCTTCTTTAATCTTATCACTTTGCATAACAATCATCCAAATAAAAATAATTTTTAAATCAGAAAAAAAATAAAATTTAACTGACTAAATTTTAAAAATAATCTAAAAATCAAAAAGATATTTTCTAATAATAGTTAGTAATTACTATTTATTAAATTTATTTTATTGATAAAATTACAAATTCTTTAAAATCTAAAAACGGTATGGAAAAATGGGTTAATGAATTTAGGAAAAATGTGAAAAGAAAAATAAAAATAAAAAAGTCGTTTTAAAGCAAAAAGATAAAAATATGGTCTAAATTGACCAAATAAATAAAAATAGTAAATAAAAAAAATAATAAATGAAAAATTAATCAGATTTAATCATGGTTAAAATCATTTTGTAAGGACTGTTTTTAGCCTGTAAAGCATGAGGAATGTTTGCAGGCATGATAATCATTTCCCCTTTTTTGACAGTGTTTAGATTTCCATCTATGCTTATTTCAGCTTCACCATCAATGATTTGAACCATAGCATCAAAAGGAGCGCTATGTTCACTTAGACCTTGACCTTGATCAAATGCAAAAAGGGTTACGGTTCCAAGTTCCTTTTTAATCACTTCCATACTAACTACAGAATCATCTTGATATTCAACTAAATCTTCTATATTTATTGCTTTTCCTTTAATATCAGCCATAGAAATCTCTCCTTTTAAATTTTTGAAAAATAAAGTTTTAGGATAAGTTATTTAAATAAAATAAATAATAATATTTAAAAATAAAATTATTTAAATAAAATAAATTTTAATCTTTAAAAATGAAATTATTTAAATTAAATAACTTATTTTCATAGTTTAATAAATAACCTAGTTAATATAAAGTATCTTATCTGGTTTAAATAAACTTTCCCATAATTTAAATAAAATATCCTATTCTGTTTTAAAAATTATCCGAGAATCTTTTTTAAGTCTTCTTTTGGAGTTGAAACTGGAGTTAAATTATAGTTTCCAACCAAAACGTTTAAAATATCCTCATTAGCCCATGCAGGAAGGACAGGACCAATAAACATATCTGTTTTTCCAAGATATAACAATGTCCAAAGAATAGCTGCAGCCTTCTGTTCCATCCAGCTCAATACAATTGTAAGAGGCAATTCATTCAATTCCATCTCAAACAATTCGCATAATGCAACAGCAAGTTCAATAGCTACAATTGCATCATTACATTGACCTAAATCCAATAGTCTTGGAATTCCTTCAATATCACCTAAATCAAGGTCATTGAATCTGAACTTGTTACAAGCCAAGGTCAATACAATACAGTCTTCAGGAACTTCCTTTACAAATTCCCTATAATAATTCATTCTTGGATTTGGAGTGTCACAACCTGCAACAAGGAAGAATCTTCTGATTTTACCATCCAATACCAATTCCTTAATCTTAGGAGCAAGAGACAATATTGTGCTTAATCCAAAACCTGTAGTTACAGAACTAAGTTCCTCAGCTTCAGGACCCCCCAATTCAATTGCCTTATCGATTAAAGGCTTGAAGTCATAATCCTCAATAACTGCAGCACCAGGAATCTTTACAATATCCATAGTGAATAATCTGTCTGCATATGCATCCTTAGGAGGTAATACACAATTTGTAGTTCCTAAAATAGCTGCATTGTAGTCTGAAAAGACTTTCTTTTGATCAATCCATGCACCACCGATTTGACCGGCAAGGGATTCGTATTTTGCAAGTTCAGGATAACCGTGAGCAGGCAAGATTTCACTGTGGGTGTAAACCTTTACATCAGTTCCTTCAGTTTGCTTTAACAATTCCTCTAAAGCCTTAAGATCGTGACCGGTTACAATGATTGCAGGACCACCTTGAGCACCTACCTTAACTTCAGCAGGCACAGGTTCTCCATAAGCTTCAATATGAGCTTCCTTAAGCATTTTCATTACTTTAAAGTTAGCTTCACCAGCATCCAAACCTAATTGAATAAGATCCCCAACATCAAAATTGACATTGGTTAGGGTGGAGTATAATCCCTTGGTTAAGAATTCATCAACTTCAGCATCGGTTTTGCCCAATTCCTTAGCATGATAGTTGTAAGCTGAAATACCTTTCATTGCAAAAATCAAATTATCCTGAAGTCTGGCTACAAGAGCATCCTTTCCACATACTCCCTTTACGGTACAAGCGCTACCTCTTGCAGTTTGGGAACATTGATAACAAAACATATTAAAATCTTCACTCATTTAACACACATCCTATTTTTAATTAAGCAATTGAGAATTGGATTAAAGTTAAAATTAAATTTAAACTTAAAATAAATTTAAAATAAAGATTTAAACTTAAATTAATGTTAAAATTAAATTTAAATTTGAGATTAAAATTAAAATTAAATTTAAAGCTTAAATTAAGTTAAAAATAAATTTAAAGCCTAAATTAGAAATTTTAACAAAAGTCACAATTCTTCAAAAACTTTTTCAAGTTAATCCTTCGATATGTTAAGTAAGAATTAAGAGCATTTAAATATTTTGTAACTAGTTGAGGGTAAAAAGTAACAAAATATATTTATAAAATAATTTCAAAAATATCAATGTCAAATAAAAGAATATAAAACTCAAATTTAATAAAAAAATAAAAAAATTCAAATAAGAATATAAAACTGAAATTTAATAAAAAAATAAAACTATCAAAATGAGGATAAAGAGTTAAAAATAGGGGATGGTTTTAATGGAAAAAATAATAGAATCCTTACAGAAACTGGGTCTGACAAGATACGAGGCTAAAGCCTACATTGGAATAACAAACCTAATAGAGGGCCAGGCAAACGAAATAGCTGAAGTCTCTGAAATACCAAGATCAAAAATCTACAATACCCTAAAGGAACTGAATAAAAAGGGATTTGTAACAATAACCAAAACAAGACCGATAGAATACAAGGCAGTATCTCCAAAAAACATAATCAGCAAGAAAAAAGCGGAACTGAACAAGGAACTTGAAGATTCAGAAGAAAAGCTGGATGAAATATACAACAACAAAATATCAGAAGTGCAGGCTCCAATATGGTTGATTAAAACAAGCGACAACATAATCAGCAATGAAGTTGAAATAATAAAAAGGGCAAGAAAATCAATAAACATGAGAATAGGATTTTTGCTTGAAGGTGAGGCAGAGGAACTGATAAAGGCATTCAATTCAATCCCAAGAAACATTCCTATCAGAATACTTGCAAGTTCACACTGCTATATCAACCAGGAAAGAATAGATATAATAAAACTCTTTGAGGATGCAAAACTGGAAAACCTTGAGATAATTAAAGCAGACATTCCATTTGTAAAAATAATAATTCGAGACGAAAAAGAACTCTTTAGAACAATTGTCAAATTCACAGGAACTGAAAAATCTGTTCTGCCTGAAACAGCAGTGGGAGTGCTGAACCAGTACAAGGACATTTGTAAAAACTTCGACGAACGTTTTGTAAATCAATTCAATAGAATTAAACAAAAGAAGAAAAGCATGAATTAAATAAAAAAAGAATGAATTAAATTATGAATTAAATTAAAAAGAATGAATTAAAAAATGAATTAAATTAAAAAGAATGAATTAAATTAAAAAGAATGAATTAAATAAAAAAAAGAATGAATTAAAAAAATTCTAAAGCCTATTTAAAAGAATTTTCAACAATATCAGCTATATTATCCCCTACATTCAATATGGCGTCCTTATAAATAGCTGTATTTTTAGCATACTCATCATAATTGTCAACGACATCAAAAATAGCTTCATCAAGGTCTTCAAGGTCACATTCTATAGTTGCTCCCTTAAAGATGGAAACCATGTCGTGATACCTGCCATATTTTACCCTTTTAAGAATGACAACAGGCAAGTTACATACCATAGCTTCATGAAGCATAAGACCGTCATTGGTAAGTACAGCCAAATCTGCCAAGTGCAGGAGGTCATTTACCCAATCGATAAATCCTACATTGATTATTTTAGTCTCATCAATATACTTATGGAAGGATTCTTCCAAAGGATCGCCGCATAAAACAAGATTGAACCTGTCACTGTATTTGGAAAACTGATCAATTGCCTGTGCAGTCTTTTCAAATAAACTGGATCCTGAGGAGAAAACAATGGTTTGTTTATTTTCATCAAATTCCATAGCATCAGGATTGCTTTTTTTAATTTCAGCACAGTGTTGTTTTAACTTGTCCAAAGCCTTTTGCTTATCTCCTAAAGGAATATTGTCATTTACAGGTAAAAATGATTTAACCATTTTCTCTGGAATTTGATTTGCTAAAAATAGATTGTTTTCAGGCAATATGATTGGAGTTCCAATCTTACCACAGATTTTAGTGTCTAGAGGAGTAATCAAAAGACTTACAGAAGGTGTGCGTGAAAGTTTTGCAGCCAAAGCGCCTACAATAGCTCCGCCACCAAGAATGCCTAATACCAAATCATAATTTTTCCTTTTAATAAGGCTTCTTGTTTTAAAAACAGCGCGAACTGCTCGAATAGCTGCCTTAACAGTTGTTTTAAAAGTTGCAGAATGTCCTCCAGCCTGAGGTATGATTACCTTATTCCAAGTAAGATTATTCTTTTTAAATAGAATACCTGGAGCAGATTCATCCAATGCTATTTCACACTCTATTCCACGTTTAACAAGAGCATTTCTAACATTCAATGCTATTCCTGCATCTCCGCCTAAACCTCTGCCGGTTACAATGATTAAAACTTTTCGAGCCACAAAAATTCCTCTAGTCTTTAATCCCCATTAAAGTAAAATAATTAAAACAATATAAACTTTAAAATTAAATTAAAGTAAAATAAAATAATAAAAATCAATTTAGAATTAGAATTAAATTTAAAAAAAAGAATAAAAGATATAAAATTCTTTAAAATTAATTTAAACTTTATAAAACTAATTTAAAAAAACCATTCCAATTAAATTTGCAATTTTATTTATATTCATAATATTTTATATACTTTAAGAAAATTAGATTTGTTTGTAAGCAATGAAATAAAATAATGATTTAAATTTTTTAATAAAAAAAACTTAATTAAAAATAAAAAATAAAGGATTTGAATTTTAATAAAGAAAACTTAATAAAAAATAAAAATTAAAAATAACATTAAATAAATCTTTAAAAGGGATTATAATGAAAAATTACAAAATACTTGGATTAATACTTGTAATACTTCTTGCAGTAGTTGCAGTAAGTGGATGTATTGGAGATGATTCTTCATCCTCCGACAGTAGCACCCTTAGTGCAGATGCTCTTAATATTACAGAAGATGGTACATACGACTCTAAAGAAGATGTTGCAGCCTATATTGAAGAATATCATAAACTTCCTTCAAATTACATAACTAAAAGTGAAGCCCAAGCTCTTGGATGGCATGGCGGAAGTGTGGAAAAATACGCTCCTGGAAAATGTATTGGAGGGGACACCTTTTCAAATCGTCAATCAATACTTCCTATAACCCATGAATATAAGGAATGTGACATTGACACCTTAGGAGCAAGCAGCAGAGGAGCTAAAAGAATAGTTTACTCAACTGACGACTATGAAGTTTATTACACAGGAGATCATTACGCAAGCTTTGAACACCTGACTTAAAAGAAGGTCAATAATTTTAAAAAGGAGTTTAATTTTAAATAAAAGCTTAAATCTAAAATAAAAAAAGAAATTATAAAGTAAAAACTTTTATCTTAAATCTTCTTTTTATTTTTTTATTTTAATGATTACTATGGCAAATAAACTTTTAGAACAGAGAAGAGAAAGAAAGAGACTTAAAAAAATGATAGATAACATGAATGAAATAGTCTTGTTTGCAGAGGATATGGAGGAAAATCCTCATGGATACATAAAGGAAAAGCTTGAATTTCCAGATTATTATGGAGAAAACTTGGATGCTTTATTTGACTGTTTAACTGAATTGTATAATAAAACAATTATTATAAAGGACAGTGAAAAATTAGATAAAAGTTTAATAGATACTTTTATTGATGCAAATAAAGAAAATTCTAACATAGATTTAGTTTTAGATTAATTATGGAAATAAAACTGTTTTAAAATAAAATTAAATTAATTTTTAATTATAATTATTTTAAAAAAGAGAATTTAAACTTATTTTTAATTATAATTATTTTAAAAAAGAGAATTTAAACTTATTTTAAAAAAAAGATTAATTAATCTAAAGAAATCAAATCAAATTATGAATTTGAATTTAAAAAAAGAATTAAAGAAATAAAATTTAATTAAAAAAATAAATATAGTTTGGGAATTTTCCAAACTATACTCTTTTTATTGTATTCAACTTATTTTTTAATAACAATAGTGCTCCTTATTCTACTTGCCTTAACACTTGATAGGGCTGATGAGACAAAAACCTTATGAGTGCCTTTGGAAAGGGAGGAAACACTGAACTTAGCCACCCCATTTTTACTGTAGGCATAATAGGTCTTCGCCTTCTTACCTGTATAAACCTTTAAGGCAATCTTTACATTTGTAAGCTTTTTACCTTTTTTATAAATGCGGACATTTACATTGAATTTCTTAGATGACTTGTATTTGGCAGTCAATTTAGATGCTGTAAGTTTTGCCTTGACTGATTTTACAGTAATAGTTAATTTCTTGCCCAAATCAAAGTTTGAATTAAACCTGACTGTGTATTTGGCGGCAGGCAATGCAACATAATATTTGGCAAGACCTTTTGCATTGGTAGTTACAGTCCTATTGTACTGTTTGCCCTTTGAGCTGGTAAATGTCAATATAATATTTGCCTTTTTAGCATATTTTGATGTAAATGCATTATAGACCCTCATTGTTATGAGGAGATTTCCTGCATATGTACCTGATTTGGAAATCTTTATGGTATAAAGGCCGCTAATGTCATTCTCACGTGGGGATGTGTTGTTTATGAACTTGGAAGATGAAATGTTCTTTGCCTTCAAGTTCCAGTCAATTGCTCCCCCATCAGCTCCGGCATGATTCTCTTTAAAGATGGATGAACTTATTTTGCCTGTAGAATTTAAGGAATATGCTACAGCTCCACCCTTGTTTGAAGCATTATTTTTAGTAAAGTTAGAACCTTCAATGATACAATTCTTTCCATTGGTATAAACAGCACCGCCATTGTATTTAGCCCAATTTGATGTAAATCTGCTATTTACAATATGGCAAGGACCGTAAACTGCACCGCCATAATTGGCTGAACCATTTCTAAAATCAGAATTTTTAATCGCCATTGAAGAACTATTGGAATATATGGCTCCTCCATAACCCAATGCCTTGTTTGAAACAAAGGATGAATTCTCAATTAAGGAATTTCTTGCAGCGGAGTATATTGCACCTCCCTCTCCATAATGCCATTCATACTCATAAATGTTGGATGCCAGGTTTTCCCTAAATGTACAATTCAGGATTTTTGAATCGATAGAAGCATCATATATGGCTCCTCCCTTATAGAAATATGCAAGATTTCCTGCAAATGCGGAATTCTCAACTGTGGAATTCCTGACATCCTCCAAATAGAGAGCGCCTCCATCAAGGGCAGTGTTGTTAATAAAGCTTGATCCTATAATGGAAGAGGAATTGACTCCCCTAATATAAAGATTGCCATAATAGTCAAATGCAGAATTGTTTATAAATTTAGAGCCGATAACTGAATAGGAATCAATAAATTCAACATAAGCTCCACCCTTGGTATTATTTATAAGGCTGGAATTGATCAGATTTACATTATAGACCGCATAATTGTAATTATTTATAAAAGTACAGTTGATTGCAGTGGACAAGCCTCTAATTGCACTGCCAAAACCTGTTGTATTGGCATTTTTAATTATTAGGTCCCTGAATACAACATCACTGCAATCCACAAAGAATATTCTTGAATAGTTTCCGCCATCAATTGCAAATCCATTGCCGTAAATTGTCAATGGCCTGTCGATTACAATGCCGTCCATGAAGGAAATGTCACTGCCAAAATAGAAGCTGTAATTTCCATCAAGATAGACTTCAGAATCGGAATTATTGTTTATAAGCTCATTTAAATCGGCAATTGTCTTTCCATGGCTTTGATTAAACCATTCAACCCCATAGGTGTCAGAACCTTCAGGTGCAGTATTATTGCTGAATTGACAATCCACTGAAACATTTGAATTGGATATTGCTCCACCATAAGCTCTTGCACTATTATCATTGAAGATGGAATTTGCAACGAGTGAATTAGCCACTGCCCCTCCATATTGTCCAGAGTTGTTTTCAAAGAGACAATTGCTTACAGTAAGATTGTAGCAAGCCCCTCCAGAAGATTGGGCACTGTTTTCTTTGAAAATGGAATCTGCAACCAAAGAATAATACATTGCTCCACCTGAACCGTTTGCATGGTTTCCGCTGAAAAGAGAGGAGATTACAGTGATTTGATATGTTGCTCCACCTGAACCGCTAGCCGAATTATTGATGAAACTACAGTTTTTTGCAATATTTCCATTCCAGCTAAACATTGCACCGCCCATGTATGCAGAATTATTGATAAATATGCAATTTTGGGCAAAGCCATTATCCATTGCACCGCCACGACCAACTGCATAGTTATCAGTGAAATTACAGCCTATAGCCATAATATTCCCACATACAGCGCCAGCTGAACCAACATATTCAGATACAGCAGAGTTATGGATAAAATTACTGTTTTCCACAGTTCCAGTACCCCAAATTGCACCTCCATCATCTGCAGAGTTATTGATGAAAGCGGAATTTGCCACATTAATTTCTTCCCAAGTGAAGATTGCGCCACCTCCCATTCCAGAATTGTTTATGAAAGTGGATCCGGAAACATTGGCATTTCCATAAATTGCTCCGCCATAATAGATTGCCTTATTGTCAATGAAAGAAGAATCTGAGACTGTACAGTTTGCAAAAATTGCAGCCCCATAGTATGCAAAGTTATTATTGAAGTCACAATTTGAGATGCTTAATGAATCAATGGAAGGAGCGTAAATGGAAGAACCATAATGAACTCCTGAATTGTTGATAAAACTACAGTTTTCAATCAATCCAAGCTTTCCGCCGCTTATTGATATGGCGGAAGCGGTTCCATTGTAATTTAAAAATACAATATTTCTTAAAGTGAAACTATCAGATTTGATTTTAAGTATTTCTGACAATTTATTGGCATTTAAGACTGTTAATCCCTGACCCTCAATGGTTAAGGACTTGTTTAGTGTAATTGGATTTCCAGAACTAGTGTAAGTGCCGTTTAAGAGAATGGTGTCTCCAGCACTTGCTGAATCAATTAATGATTGGATTTCATCAAAAGTCCTGTTTGAATTGTCAATAGCTGAATCAGTAGAATTTTCAAGAGTTGAATCAGAATCAGCAGAATCCTCAACACTTGAATCAGAATCAGAACCATAAACATTGCCAGAAGAATCAGAATCAGTAAAATCCTCAACACTTGAATCTGAATCAGAACCATGAATATTGCCAGAAGAATCAGACAATATTTCATTATTTGCCTTAGATATTGAATCATCCCATGCTTGATTTAAATCAATTTCATTATTAGAACTATCCACTGAAAAATCATCTGCAGCTGAAATAGATCCAATTGATAAAAATAAAATTAGTAAAATAAACAGACTAAAAATATAATGTTTTTTCAAAAAATTCCTCCTTAAATAAATTAAACTCAATTTCCCCCTAAAATTGCTTAAATAAGTTATTATTAATGAAAAGATATATATTTTACTGAAAACTTTTCGTTAAAATACGAATTAATATTTTAAATAATACAATAACTTATAAAAAAGAATAAGATAATTTAAAATTCAATGCAAATTAAATTAATAAAAAAAATTAAAAAATTACTAATTATTAAATAATATAAAAAATATAAGTATAATATTATAATGTATCCAAGATACGTTAATTAATCTTATTGAATTATTTAAAACAAAGCTGGTGAAAAGATGAGAGTATTACTTATTCACTCTGATTATATCAAATATCAAGTAAAGAATAAAACTCCAGTGGCTGAAGAAATAGAAGAAGCTAAAAAGTCTGATGCATTTGAAGAAGCATTAGTTGTCTTTACAGCTGTTGAAAAAGAAGATGAAAAAAATCCATCTGCAGTTGTTAAAAATTTAGTTGCTGAAGTTAAAAAAACCAATGAAGAAGTTAAGGCAGACAGAATTGTTTTATACCCATATGCTCACCTTTCATCCTCTTTAAGTGGTCCTAAAGTAGGCGTTCAAGTATTGAAGGACGCTGAAGATGCACTTAAGGAAGAAGGATATGAAGTGTTTAGAGTACCATTCGGTTGGTATAAGGCATTTGAAATCTCCTGTAAAGGACATCCATTATCCGAACTTTCCAGAACCATTACAGCAGAATCTGCTGAAGAGGAGGAAGAGGAAGAAGAGAAAAAACCATCCAAATGGTTAATCTTCGATGATGGAGAAATCATTGAAACCGACAAGTACAATTATGAAAGTGAAGATTTGGAAAAACTGGTTGCATATGAATTGGGAGTTGGAGCTTCCGATGAGGGAGAACCTCCACATGTTAAAATCATGAGGGAAAAGGAATTGTGCGACTATGAAATCGCTTCCGACATTGGAAACCTTAAATGGTATCCTAAAGGAAGATTGGTACGTGACTTGCTTGCAGATTACGTATACAATTTCGTTGTTGACTTAGGCGCAATGCCTATTGAAACTCCTATTTTCTATGATCTTGCAAATGACGCAATCAGGGAACATGCAGCCAAATTTGGAGAAAGACAATATAAGACTGCAACCAAAAAAGACCTAATGCTTAGATTTGCATGTTGTTTCGGTGCATTCAGAGTTCTTGGAGACTCTTTCCTTACCTGGAAAAACTTGCCTGCAAAGGTTTATGAATTGTCAACCTACAGTTTCAGATTTGAAAAAAGAGGAGAAGTTGTAGGTCTTAAAAGATTAAGGGCATTTACCATGCCGGATATGCACAGTTTCTGTGCAGACATGCCACAGGCATTGAAGGAATTTGATGCACAGGTTGACATGTGTGTACAAACCGGCGTTGACTTAGACGTTAACTATGAAGCAATCTTCAGAGCAACCGAAGACTTCTACGAAGAGCATAAGGACTGGATGGAAGCAACCGCCAAAAGAATCGGCAAGCCATTGCTTTTAGAAATCCTTCCTGAAAGAAAACATTACTGGTCTTGTAAAATCGACTTTGCAGCTATTGACTACTTAGGCAGACCTATTGAAAACCCTACAGTACAGATAGATGTTGAAAGCGGTAAAAGATTTGGAATCGAATATGTGGATGAGGAAGAAAAACCTCAAAACCCTATCATATTGCACTGTTCCCCTACCGGAAGTGTTGAAAGGGTTATCTGCAGTTTGCTTGAAAACACTGCAAAAGAAGACGGCAAGGCTCCAATGTTGCCAGTATGGTTAAGTCCATCACAAGTTAGAATCTTACCTATCGGTGAAAAACATCTTGATTACTCAAACGAATTGGCTGACAAGCTTGCAAAGGCCAATATTCGTGTAGATGTGGACAACAGTGATGATAGAGTCGGAAAGAAGATTAGAAACGCTTCAAAAGAGTGGGTGCCTTACATTATAGTTATTGGAGACAAGGAAATTGAAACCGACAACTATTCCGTAACTGTAAGATCCACTGGTGAAAAGGTCGACATGACTGCTGAAGACCTTATTGCAGCAATCAAGGAAGAAACTAAAGGAATGCCTTACAGAAGACTTCCTTTACCAAGAAACACTGCAGACAGAATTAATTTTAAATAAGTTGATTGATTTCAACTTATATTTTTCTCTTTTTATTCAAACTACTTTTTTAAATAAATTTTAATTTTATAAAAACAATTTTTTTACATGATATTATGATTCTAAACAAGGAAATCATTCTTGGACTAATCATCTGTTTTTTACTGGCAATTCCATCATTCCTTTTAGGAAATCTCTTTCCCATAATTGGAGGGCCAATCATTGCAATAATTCTTGGAATGATCATTGCAATCTTTTGGAAAGACAAAGGCAGAGCAGAGGAGGGAATCGGATTTACATCAAAATACATACTCCAACTTGCAGTTGTCTTTTTAGGTTTTGGACTTAACCTGACCGTCATTGTCCAAACCGGAATCCAGTCACTTCCAATCATTATAGGAACAATATCAATAGCACTGATTATTGCATATCTCATGATGAAGGCCTTGAAGATGGAGAGAAACTCTGCAATATTGATTGGCGTAGGATCATCAATCTGCGGAGGTTCTGCAATAGCTGCAACAGCTCCAATCATTGGTGCAAAGAATGAGGAAGTTGCCCAATCCATCTCAATCATATTCTTCTTTAATGTGATAGCTGCAATCATTTTTCCATTCCTTGGAAGAATCCTTGGATTTTCAACCGTCGATGGAGAGGCATTCGGAATATTTGCAGGAACAGCAATCAACGACACATCCTCAGTGACTGCAGCAGCCGCAACATGGGACAATATGTGGGGACTTGGATCCCAGACACTTGACAAGGCTGCAACAGTAAAGCTTACAAGAACACTTGCAATAATCCCTATAACACTTGCATTATCCTATATTATTGGAAAGAAGGAAGAAGTGAAGAATAATATGGGACTTGACAATAGGGAAGGATTCAGTTTAAAAAGAGCATTTCCAACATTTATAGCATTCTTTATACTTGCATCCCTAATAACAACAATTACAGTGGCCTTTGGAGCAGACCCTAATCTCTTTGTCCCGCTCAAGGAGATAAGCAAGTTTTTAATTGTTATGGCTATGCTTGCCATAGGCCTAAACAGTGACATTGTAAAGCTTGTAAAAAGTGGAGGAAAACCATTATTGCTTGGAGCAAGCTGTTGGATATCTATAACAATTGTAAGTTTATTATTGCAACATTTGCTTGGAATATGGTAAGATTTTTTCTTTTATAATGGAAAAAAACTTCTAAAAATAGGGTAAAGTTTTATCTTTTAAAAACTGGAAAAAACTTCTAAATAAAAGAAATATTAATTTTTAAAATCAAAAAAGATTCGAAAAAATAAAATCAAAGTTTTTGAAAACTGTCCAGTAGCAATATTACTTAACTATATATTAGATTAAAATCATAAATTAAATTGTATAAATAATTACTATATTTGAAGATTATATTTGATTTTGCATGAATTATTCTAATATTGTAATTTTTAAAGATTATTAAATTTTAATATTAATTCCAAATGGAGAATATTGTAATTTTTACAAACTTATTAAATTTAATATTATTTCCTTAATTCTGGAGGATATAAAATGGTAAAAAAAGATGACGATACAATGTTTATAGGTGAAGCTCTCATTGGAGACGGAGACGAATTAGCACACGTTGATTTACTTATCGGTAAAAAAGACGGTCCTGTAGGAAACGCTTTTGCTAATGGATTAAGTCAATTATCTGTTGGTCACACCCCATTACTTAGTGTAATCAGACCTAACTTAATTACAAAACCAGCCACCATCATTATTCCTAAAGTAACTGTTGGTGACTTAGACGATGCAAGCAAAATATTTGGACCAGCTCAAACTGCAGTAGGTAGGGCAGTTGCTGATGCTGTACAGGAAGGAACCATTCCTGAAGACAAGGCTGAAGAATGGGTAATCAACGCAAGCGTATTCATTAGTCCGGCTGCTGAAGATTACAGAAAAATTTACCAATATAACTATGCTGCAACAAAGCTTGCAATCAAAAGAGCATTGGAAGGATACCCAGACATGAAAAAAGTATTATACGAAAAAGATCGTGGAACCCACGCAATCATGGGATTCAAGGCACAAAAACTTTACGAACCTCCTTACTTGCAAGTTGCTCTTGACCTTGATAACTTAGATGTAATGGAAAGAATCATTAAACAACTCCCTAACAGAGAAAGAATCCTTCTCGAAGCAGGAACTCCTCTCGTTAAAAAATTCGGAGTTGGAGTTGTCGGCAAAATCAGAGAATTGGCACCTAGTGCATTCATTATTGCAGACTTGAAAACCTTGGATGTAGGAAGAGTTGAAGTTAAAATGGCCGCAGATGAAACCGCAGACGCAGTAGCTATTTCCGGTCTCGGTACTATCGAATCCATTGAAAAGGCTATTCACGAAACCAAAAAACAAGGCATCTACTCAATTCTCGATATGATGAATGTAGACAACTTTGCTGACAAGTTAAAATTAATCAAAGATGACTTAATGCCTGACATTGTACTCTTACACAGAAATGTGGACCTTGAAAGTCAACTCAGAACTGAAGGCAAAAGCCTTGATGACGTAAGCGCATGGGGTAACATTAAGGAAATCAAAGAAGTTAGCGGTGCTTTAGTTGCTGTTGCAGGTGGAGTAACTCCTGAAAAATGTGAAGAAGCATTTGAAAAAGGTGCAGACATAATCATTGCAGGAAGATACATCATCGGTTCCGGTGACCCAAGAAGAGCTGCAGAAGACTTCCTAGCTCACATGCCTGTTGATCCAAACCACATGAGAGTTGCAATGGAAGAAGACGAAGAAATCAAAAAAGAATAAATGAAATTTGATTAATGAATAATAATGAAAATTAATTTTTATAAAATTAATGAATATTTGATTAATGAATAATATTGAAAATTAATTTAAAAATGAATATTTAATTAATGAAAATATTGAAAATTAATTTTTATAAATTCAATTATTATTCTCTTTTTTATTTTTCGTTAATGTTTTAAAAATTTTTATTTTTCTTTTTAAAAATATTATAATACTCAAGCTAATTAGATTAATTCTAATTAGCTATTTTTTTTAAAAAATTTTCCAAAGAGGTGTAGAATGGGATTTTGCAATTCATGTGGAAGACCTATGGGAAGAAATGATTATGGAACCAATGAGGACAACAGTCCAAATGAAGACTACTGTAAAGACTGTTTCCAAAATGGAGAGTTTACAGAACCTGACATTACTGTAAATGACATGATCATTAGAAATGCAGAAAGGATGATGAGAAGAAATCGTGACTTACGGGAAGAGGAAGTTACCGGACTGCTCATTAACTTCTTGCCTAATTTAAAAAGATGGAATCCAAATCCTGACGACGAGATAGATGAAGATGAAGAGGAAATAATGGGTTACAGAGGCGGAATGTAATTGTTTATTTACAATAGATTTTTAAAATCTATTGTTTTTTTATTGAATCTTAAAAAAAGTAAATAAAAATTTACATATATGTAAAAAAATTAAAAAAAATGTAAAAAAAACTAATAAAAATATAAAATTGATAAAAAAAATTAAAAAAAATAGTAAAAAAACTAAGAAAAATATAAAATCAGGATAAAAAAATAAAAAAAATAGTAAAAAATAGACTAAATATAAAATTGATAAAAATAGTAAAAAAAGGATTAATATTGTTCAAATATTAAAATAAATAATTAAAATTATTCTAATCTTAAAATGAATGATTTAAATTTGTCAAGTAAGTTCTTATAATGAATTACCTTAACCTTTTCATTGTATAAGTTTTCTTGAGCGTCTTCATATTTCTTTAAAAGAGCTACATATTCTCTTTGAAGTTCAATGTAATCAGCATAATTGTATTCAACACTAGCCTTTACATCACTGACCAAGACATCACTGTCCTCATCACTAACATTTGAAATCAAACTAGCATTTAAAGGATTGAATCCAAAACCATTATTGTTTAAACCAGCTAATTTTTCATTTAAACCATTTATGTTATCATTCAAATCAGAGATGATGAAATTCTTGTCATCCAATTGATCCTTTAAGTTAGAAATAGTGGCCTTACTTTCTTCAAGCTGGTCTCTTAGATTGGTACAGTCCTCTTTTAAAACTAGCAATTTCTTATTGGACTTATCCAATTCATTCTTATTGTCATCCAATTCAATGGTAAATGCTTGAAGTTTAGTTGTATTGGAATAAAGCTCATTCTTGACCTCTTCCAATTCATTTCTCAATTTTTTATTGTCTTCAGACAACATTGAATTAAACAATTCATAAGCAGACAACATTTCCTGATTGTTGTCAATCTCTTCAGCCTGTTCTTGAGAAATAATAAATACATCTTGTTTGTCTTCAAATATGTTTTCGCTTTTGGATATTGTTACCTGAACTTGTTCAGTCTTATAGGTCTTTTTAGTACCATCCTTTAAGGTTCTATTATATGACCTGAAATATTTTTTAACAATACCTTTTACGAAATCCATATGAAACACCGAAAATTAAAAAGTTCATAAAACTATTTATAGAATATTATAATATTACTTTTTTATCTTATATAAATTTTATACTTACAATGTTAAATATAAAAATTGATCAATGAAAATATAAAAAATTAAATAAAAATATTGAAAAAATTAAGAGTATAGATTTAATTTTTAATCAACTTAAATATAAAAAAATTACACTCAAAAATAAATTTTTAAACAAATTTTCAAGAAAAGAAAAGTCAAAATTTAATAAAAAGGGGATAAAATGAAAGTCATTGGAATTAGTGGAAGTCCAAGAGATGGTGCTACAGAATTCTTATTGAAAAAGGCACTTAACGAATTGGAAAAAGAGGATTCTATCGAAACAGAATTCTTTTCTGTAAGGAATTTGTCAATCTCACCCTGTACACACTGTGATGAATGTGTAAAGGAAGGAAAATGTTCAATTGATGATGACATGGCCATCATATACAATTCTCTTAAGCAGGCAGATGGAATAGTTATGGCAAGTCCAATTCATTTTGGAAGCATTTCCGCACAATTAAAGGCAGTTATAGACAGATGTCAAGCATTGATAATGGAAGACATTGACATTTTTAAAAATAAGGTCGGAATTTCAATTGTTGTAGGTGGTGACCGAGCAGGAGGTCAGGAATTGGCAATCCAACAGATAAACACATTTTACCTACTTAATAAAATCATTCCACTTAGTGGAGGATCCTTTGGTGCAAACCTTGGAGCATGTTTATGGTCACAGGACGGAGGTGCTGAAGGGGTTGAAAATGACGAATACGGCTTAAAAACATTGGATATGACTGTAAATAATTTTAAGGAATTTTTACTTGAGTTTAAAGCTTAAATTAGAAAAAATATTCAAATATTAATAGAAATTAAAAGTAAAAGAAAAAAATATTAAATATTAATAGAAATTAAAAGTAAAAAATTATTTGAACACTTCTGTATTGATGAAAATAAAAGAAAATTACTAAAATTAATATATGGACTAAAAATATATATAAGACTATTAAGTTATATTTAATAAGAAAATTATTTTTTATCCAAACTAAAATTAATAAAATTAGCCTAAATGGCTAAAAACTTATTTTGATTGAGGACATCATATGAGTTCGGAAAACAGCAGTGCAAAGGTGGCTAAAGGCAGTGCCATAATCCTTGTTGGAAATCTTATATTTCGTGTAGGAGGATATGTCTACCGTTTTCTTATGGCTTCCCTTTTAGGACCTGCAGCTTATGGTATTCTTGGATTGACAACTCCGTTTCAAGGAATCTTCCAGGTCTTGTCTGCAGCTGGATTGCCACCTGCAATCGCCAAATACGTTTCCGAATACAATGCTCTTGATGAGGAGGACCTTGCTCGTCAAACTATTTTTACGGCATTGAAGATAATGGTCTTTTTAGGAATCTTCTTTGGACTTGTAATGGTTTTTGTGGCAGCTCCAATAATTACAGGATACTTCCATAAGCCAGAGGCATTGCTTCCACTGCAGGCTGTCGGTTTAATCACTCCATTCAGCGTAATAGTAGGCGCATTCAGAGGAGCATTCCAAGGAGTATATAAAATGGAATATATTTTATATACAAGGGCTATCGAACAAATATTCATGATTCTTTTTGCAACAGCACTTGTTATTCTTGGATTATCCACACTTGGTGCTGTTTTAGGTTCTGTTTTAGCTTTTGCAGCATCTGCAATATCTGCAATCTATATCTTCAAAAGGTATATGGGAAAATATATCCCGCCAGCAAGTCCTGATTTTGAGTTTTCTCTCAAGGATGAATTGAAACTTGCAAAAAGACTGGTATTCTTTTCAATTCCTGTAACCGTTACCGCACTTGCAGAAATGGGCATTTACAGCATATGCACATTGATTATGGGTGTTTTTTTACCTGCCGTTGCCATAGGTTACTTTACAGCAGCAGATCCGATTGCAAGGCTTCCCCTGGTTATTTCAAGTTCAATAGCTACAACAATATTGCCTGCAACATCTGAAGCATATGCACTCAAGGATCAAAACCTCCTTGAAAAATATGTGAAGGCCGCATATAAATATGGAATGTTCTTTGTTATTCCAATGTGTGTAGGAATTGCAATATTTGCTCAGGAAATCCTCGGACTTGTCTATTTCACCAATGGCGCTTATATGAACGGAGCATTGGCTCTTGCAATATTGGTTTTAGGAATGACTTTCTACTCAATCTATACAATTTCCGGAAGTATTGTGCAAGGAATTGGAAATCCGAAAATCCCAATGTACATTCTTATTTTAGGATGCATAATCACTTTAGGCCTTGGCTGGTATTTAATCCCCCTTTACGGAATTGAAGGAGGTGCTTTGGCTACCACAATCTCATCATTCATTATGATGATTCCTATGTTCCTGATTCAATTTAGATTAACAAAGACACATGCCCCTTACAGTTTCCTAACAAAGGTGACTATAGCTTCCTTAATTATGGCCTTGCCTGTAATTGTTCTTCCAAACACAGTTCTTGGATTGATTATAGGATTGATCATTTGTCCAATAATTTATATAATTGCAATCATAGTTCTTAGAACCTTATCCCATGAGGACGTTGCAGCATTTAGAAAATACGCCCACAAATTAGGCCCTATAAAAGGATTTGCAAATAAATTATTAAATTTCATTGACAAATACAGCCATTGAACAAAATAATTATTCCCCTATTAAAATATTAAACCTCATTGACAAAAACAGCCATTGAACAAAATAATTATTCCCCTTTTATTTAATTTCTTTTTTCCATACTCTCTTTTTATAAATATTCTTGAATTTTTAAATTTCTTCTCCTTTTATTCAATTACAGTGATTTGGCTAATTTTCTTATAGATTATTTATAAACCAAGCATGTCAAAACTTTCTTTAGCAATTATAATACAAAAAAAATAAGTCCCTTTTTAATCGACATGAATAAAAATAAAAAATGGAAAGTAAAAATTATTCATAACGTATTAAATTTTTATTTAAAATTAAATATTTTAGCACTACAACAATAAAGAGAAAATAATAATTTTTATTAAGAAAAAGAAAACTAAAATAATCTAAATGGCAAAATAAAGAATAAAAATAAATTTTTATAAAAATCTAATTAAAAGTATTAAAACTAATAAATATTGAAAAATTGACTGATATAGATGAATTTGATTGTTAATCAATGGAAGTTCTAAAAAATAATATTAAAAATCTGTCTAAAATAAAAAAATAAGCAATTAAATAAAAATATAAATCTATAAAAAAATAAATAAGTTTAATAAATAAAAAAAATAAAGTATAATCCATAGTATTTTATAGGTAATAAATAATAAGAAGGGAAATAAATGACAGATGTAATAGCTGGAATAGAATACAAAATAAACATAGATGGAAAAACTTTTCTCCTTGATGAAAAGAAATTCGATCTAATGATATTCATAAATGAAATGGGATCCATTACAGAAGCAGCTAAACAATGTAAAATCTCATATAGGACCGCTTTAAACTACATTAATAAAATAGAATCCAGTCTCGATATAGCTATCGTAAACACCAAAAAAGGTGGAAGCGGTGGTGGAGGCGGTACCACCCTTACAGAAGAGGGCTTACAAATTTTAAAGGAATGTAAAAAGATAAATGCCATTATGGAACTTCATAGAGAAGCCAATGAGCTTGAAGCTGAAATCCTTGATATTGACAAATCCAAAGGCATAATGCAAATTAAAATGAATGAAATAACAATGACCATGCCTTTAAACAAGACATATCAAGTTGGAGATAAAGTATTGGCATTAATCAGCTATGACAATATCTTTATAATGCTAGAGCCTCAAGAATCCAGCATCAGAAATATATTTAAAGGTAAAGTTACTGAAATGAAACTCCAGAACGACATGGTTCGTGTAAAAATTGATGTTGAAGGCGCGGAATTCTATTCAGACATAACATTATCCGCTGGAAAAGATCTTGAACTGGCATTGGGAAAAGAAGTTTATATTGGATTTAAAGCTTTGTCTATTGCTACTTTAAAATTATAATTAAAAAAAACAAGAAATTATTCTGATTTAAAGATAAAATAGAGAGTTTTTTCTAATTTTTACTCAAAATGAAGAAGTATTTATATCGTATTGAGTAAAAATATTTATTTTTTAACTTAAAATAATTTAAAAAAAGAATAAAACATCCTGCATTTATTTTCATGCTTAATCATTTGCTTATTTATTACAATTACAGATTTTATTCATAGGTGATATTATTTTAAAAATAGAAGTTGATGAGGACAAATGTACCGCTTGCGGTAACTGTAAGGAAATTTGTCCTAAAGGAGGGTACATTTGGACAATTGATACTGTTGCACATGTATCAAACCTAAGCTATTGTCATGTTTGTACATTATGTGCAATGAAATGCGGTCCAGATGCAATTAAAATCATAAGAAATGCTCCAGACGAATGAATAATTAATCGTGAAATTAATTAAATTAAAGGTTATTTTTTTATTGAAAATAACTTAAAAGATTGAATTGTACTTTTACTTATTGCTTAAAAATAATTCCTAATTTAAAAAATAATAAAATAAAAAAATAAAAAATGAAAAAATAATAATTCCGAATTTAAAAATTAAAAAAATAAAAATAAAAAAATAATAAAAAAAAATAATAATAAAAAAATAATAATAAATTAAATCCGAAGTGATTTCATGGCTAGAATTTCAAATCTTTCTAGAAAAACATCAGAAACTGATATAGAAATAGAATTAAACATTGATGGAACTGGAAAATACGATATTGACACAGGCGTTAATTTCTTTAACCACATGCTTGAGTCCTTTTCAAAACACAGCTTTATCGATTTAAAGATCAAGGCTGTTGGAGATATTGAAATAGACGATCACCACACAGTTGAAGATGTTGGAATATTACTTGGAGAAGCCTTTAATGAAGCGATTGGAGACAAAAGAGGAATTAGAAGAATGTCTCATGCAATTGTTCCGATGGATGACTCTGTAGCAACTGTTGCAATTGACATCAGCGGACGCAGTTACTGCAACATGAGCCTTGACTTTAAAAACGACAAGATTGGAGACTTGACTTCAGACATTATTGTCCATTTCTTTGAATCCTTTGCGAGCAGTGGAAAAATAAACATCTATGGAACTTGCGAAGGTTCAAATGATCACCACAAGGCAGAAGCTGTCTTCAAGGCATTTGCAAAAGCCTTATATGACGCATGCAAAATAGAGCATGATGAAATTTTAAGCACTAAAGGTGTTTTATAAAATTTCTTTTTATTTTTTATTTTATTTTTTAAAATTTTTTTATTTCTATTCTTTTCTACTCTTTTTACCCTATTATTTTACTTCTTTTCTACTCTTTTCTACTCTTTTCTGCTCTTTTCTACTCTTTTCCACTCTCTTTATCCTATTCTTTTATACACTTTTATACTCTTTTCTACTCTTTTCTACTCTTTTCTACTCTTTTCTACTCTTTTCTATTCTTTTTATACTCTTTATTCTATTCTTGTTTAGTTTTTTTCATTACCTCTACTAATTGCAATATAATTACTTTTCCATATTTTTAAAATAAAACGATTATCAAATAGTAAACCTAAAAACAAAATCAAAAGAACGTAAGAAATAAAAGCAAAATTACTATTCTAAAACAAAATTACGAAATCAAATCAATTTTACAATCTAAAATCAATATTATATTCATTTAATAAAAATTTAAAAAAATAATAATAAATTTTAGATAAAAAAAAGAATTAAATAAAAGATTTAAATATAATAAAAACCATAGGATAAGACAAGACCTAAATAAACCCATTTATGAAAAGTAAAGGAGGTGAAAATATACTGGATTATAGAATATTGGAACCTATAGGATTCAAGTCTTTAGAAGAAAAAATGAAAAAGGAAAAAATTCATAAACCCTATGACAAAATATTTAAAACCATTTTCAAGAAAAATCCAAATGGATTCTTCATCATGCTAAAAATTCCGGGAGAATTTAAGGGATTTATGGACAGTGAAATAATAAATTATTTTTACCAGGAACTGCATGTAGACATAATCATAAAAAATTTTGAAAACATGATCTGCATAATCGAATTTCAAAGTACAAAATTAAGCTTGGATGACATCACTAGATTTGGAAATTATATGGCTAGTTTAGTTCATAAGGAAAAGAAGCATGTTCAACTCTACGTTGTAACAATAGCTAATGAAAAAGTGAAAAAAATAAGTAAAAACTTCGGAGACTATGGGTTTACTATACATATCATATCGTTAACCGAATTTGATTATAATAAAGCTTTAAATAGGATAAATGCCAAAATAAAGAATAATGAAGTCTTTAATGAAGAAGACATTGTTTTACTTGAACTATTGCCATTAATGACAAGGAAAAAAGGGAAAAAGAAAAAATTGTTAAAAAAAGCTGCAAAACTAACCAATAGCTTGGATGGAAGAATAGTAAGCAGCAAATTGCTTGAAATCAAGACCATACAATTTGTATTGGCTTGTGAACTATTAAATGATAATGAAAAAGAAAAAATTACCAAGGTGATAACAATGAAAACCGAAAACAAAGAAAAAACATTCCAAGGATACCTAACAGAAGAAGAAAAACAAGAAATATACACAAAAGCAAAA
>NZ_CALCYR010000253.1 GCF_937906425.1 uncultured Methanobrevibacter sp.
CGTCGGGGAAATTGCGGCGTCAACTAAGGAAGAAAACTTTAAGCGTGTCCCGCGTCAAGACGAATTAAACATAAATCCGAATGCTGCTTATTTGCACGTCTGCTACAACAACACGATTTACGGCACGGAATTTCACTACGTCCCCGAAACAGGCAATGTCCCTCTTTTCGCCGACATGTCAAGCGATATGTTGAGCCGTCCTGTCGACTTCAAAAAGTTTTCGCTGATTTATGCGGGCGTTCAGAAAAATTTGGGCGCGGCGGGCGTTGTAGTCGTTGTTGCAAGAAAATCGCTTATCGAAAAAAGTTTGGAAACTCTCCCGACGATGTTGCGCTACGATACTTTTTACAAAAAGAATTCGCTTTACAACACTCCGCCCGCGTTTGCGATTTACATTGTCGGCAAGGTCGCGGCTTGGATTAAAGGTTGCGGCGGTCTCGAAGAAATGGCGCGGCGCAATTTGATTAAGGCGAAACTTCTTTACGACGCAATCGATAATTCCGACGGCTTTTATCGGCGTAATAGTATGGAGTTGTTTAGGTTTGTTATTGCCTAAAAAACAACTTAAATATCTGTGGTTACCCGGTGTGCTGTTCTTTTTAATGGTATCGTTGTGTTATGCGTTTCATCATCATATCGGTATATTTGTACTGCTTGTGTTGTTTTCAGCGTGGATAGCCCGAGTGCAACCGGGGCCCAGCTGGTGGGATGAGCTATCTACCAGACTGGTTGCATCTACGCGGAATATATTAAAAAAGATGTTTTACGTCATTCCATTTATTGCGGTTGCTAACGGCTTAGTATGGACTATTGCCGATGTGGTGACGGACATCCGTTATCCGTACGCCGCCCCGCGTGCTACCGCAAAATTTATCAAACAACATCAATTGGACCGGGTTCCTATTTTTGCTTCTTGGACGTTGGTGCAACGAGGGAAAAATGAATTTTTTCAAGAGATTTTTCATGTAAACTTTGAATTTTCAAAATATATCTCAAAAGTTCTTCATTTCCTCGATTTAACAAAGTTAAAAATAATTCATCCAAATCATCCTCATCAATTTTTATCGCGGTGGGGGCTGGTTTATACCCCCTAATTTTTTTAAGAATAGTATTTCTTAATTCAACGATTTCTTTAAACCACCGTTTATTTTTACAATTATTTTTTAATTTCTCAGCGATGCTTATACTTTCTAGAGCATATTGTTCTAATTTTTTAAAATCTATATTTTTTTCTCCTTTTATAATTTCTATTTTAACAATATTTGCTAAATAAAAACTTTTGGTTTCTAAGGCTTCTTCGTTTTCTATTAAATTTTCTATTGAATTTATTTTTTTTAAAGTTAAATTTAAATTAAATAGCAAAAAATTTAAATCATCTTTTTCTAATTTATTTTCGTTATTAAATAATTTTCCTTGTATTTTTAATTTTTCTATTTCATTAGTTGATTTAGCTGATAATAATTTTATTTTTTTAGCACAATCTTGATTAATCTCTTTATATTTTTGAAGTAAATTAAAATCCATTTTTGCTTGATCATCATTTTCAATAAAAGAATTTGATATATATAAACATTCCTCAAATAAAACTTTAGCAAATAAAATATAATGTTTTTCTTTTTTAGTAAAATTAATTTTTGCTCTATTATATAATAACTCCATAGTAAAAACGAAAATATCTAAGCGTTCTATAAAAATATCATTTTTAACGTTTTTAAAATATTTTAATAATTGCTTAATTCTAAAAGGTGCTTTAACACTCATTTTTTTAAGGAATGATTCGACACTGTCTTTTATTTTTGCTTTTTTTAGATTTTTAAGACTTTTTAATATTTTTTAATAATTTTTAATAATTTTATTTTCTTTAATTCGATTATTTGATTTATTTTAATAATTTTTAATAATTTTTTTTATTTGATTATTTGAGTTATTTTAATAATTTTAATACTTTTAATAATTTCAATAATTTTATTTTTAAATCTTTAAATAATTGATTTTAATTTTAACAGCTATTTGCTAATCATATAGAATCAATTTAATAAAAACTCTTATTTTTATACAAAGTCTTTAATAGATTAAAAAATATATAATAAACTGTTATGTATTTATTAAATACAAATCAATTAACTTTTCCTTTAAAAAAATTTTAAATTAACTAACTAATTATTTAACAAATCAAAAACTGATAAAGCTGATTATTATGCTTAAAATATTTGAAGAACTTGGTTATAAAGAGTACAAATGTAAAACATGTGGGAATGAGTTTTACTCCCAAGTGGAAAGAGACACATGTGGAGACGCTCCATGTGATGAATATGGATTTATTGGAAACCCTGCAACTGATAAGCCATATGACTTATACGAAATTCAAGAAACTTTTAGAAGTTTTTTAGAAAAAGAAGGTCACGAACATATATCACGTTATCCAACTTTGGCTAAAAGATGGAGGGATGATGTATTTTTAGTTGGAGCTTCAATATTTTGCTTCCAACCATGGATAACCTCTGGTTTGGTGGAACCTCCAGCTAATCCTCTTGAAGTTGAACAACCATCCATACGTCTCAATGATGTAGACAATGTTGGAAGGACCGGAAGACACATGACATGTTTCACAATGGGTTCACACACAGTGATAAACAAGCCTGAAAACTTTATCTACTGGGAAGATGAAACCATCAGGCTTTGTCATGAATTCTTCAATTCCATCGGCATAAATACTGAGGAAATCACTTTCATCAAGTCCTGGTGGAAAGGTGGAGGTAATGAGGGCCCTTGTTATGAGGTCTGTTGCCGTGGTGTAGAGCTTGCAACCCTTGTTTTCATGCAATACAAAACCTTGGAAAACGGTGAAAGGGAAGAGATTCCAATCAAGGTTGTTGATACCGGTTATGGTTTGGAAAGGATTGCATGGATTTCCCAAGGAACCCCTACTGCATATGACGCTTGTTTTGCTCCGGTTGTTGACAAGCTTAAAAGCATTACAGGTGTTGAAGTGAATGAGGACATTTTGGCTCGCAATGCAGAGATTGCAGGAATGATGGATATTGAGGATATTGGAGACATCCGTGAACTTCGTGAACAGGTTGCTAAAAGTCTTGACATTTCCCTTGAGGAATATTTGGAAAATGCAGAGCCTATGGAAGCCATTTACATTATTGCAGATCATACTAGATGTCTTGCATTCATGTTGGCTGACGGCATTATTCCATCCAATGTTAAGGAAGGTTATCTTGCAAGACTTGTTTTAAGAAGAACCATCCGTTTCATGAAGGATTTGAATATGAAGGAGTCCCTATCCGACATCATGGAGATTCAATTGGAATTTTTAAGAGAGTTCTACCCTGAAATCGACAAGTCCCAAGAGCATATCATGAATATCATTAACCTTGAAGAGGAAAGATATGCAAACACAATCAATAAGGGTAAAAAGACTGTAAAAAGAACAATCAAACGTCTTAAGAAAGAGGGTAAAAATTCCATGCCTTTAGAAACCTTGATTGACTTGTATGATGCTCAAGGAATGCCTCCTGAAACCGTTGAGGAAATGGCAAGTGGAGATGAGGACTTTGAGGTCTTTGTTCCTGACAATTTCTTTACAATCGTTGCTGACATGCACGAGGAGGATAAGGTGGCTAAGAAGGAATCCTTTGAGCTTGATGTTCCAAATACCAGTCTTGACTTCTATAATGATATTTATCAAAAGGAATATGATGCCAAACTTCTTGATGTAATTGAAAAGGATGGCAATGTAAACCTTATTTTTGACAGAACTATTTTCTACCCTGAAGGAGGAGGTCAACCTTCCGATATAGGTATTGTTTCAATCGACGGCAAGATTTATGAAGTAATTTACGCTGAAAAGCTAAACAATATTGTATTGCACAGATTGGCTCTTAAGTATGACAAGGACGCTTCAGATGAGGATAAGCAAAATCAGAGAGCTGATTTGATTGCTGGATTGAAGGAATTCATAGGTGAAAATCTAAATATGGCCATCAATTGGAATAGGCGCATTACTCTTGCAAGACATCACACAGGAACTCACTTGGTAATTGCAGCTGCAAGAAAAGTCTTGGGCCAACACATTTGGCAGGCTGGTGCACAGAAAGGCCTTGAAAGGTCACGTATCGACCTCTCTCATTACAAACGTATCACCCAGGAAGAATTGAATGAGATTGAAAAATTGGCCAATGAGTATGTTATGGCAAATATTGATCTTGATATCAATTGGTTAAGCCGTGATGAGGCAGAGAAGAAATATGGTTTCACATTATACCAAGGTGGTGTAGTGCCAGGTTCTGAAATCCGTGTTGTTAAAATCCCTGGAATTGATGTACAGGCTTGTGCAGGTACTCACTTGGATAGGACAGGTGAAGTCGGACCTATTAAAATCAACAAGACTGAAAGGGTTCAGGATGGTGTTGAGAGAATTGACTTCTCAGCAGGTCTTGCAGCCATTGACTCAATTCAGGCGGATAAGGAGATCCTTAGGGAAAGTTCCGGCACTTTCAGTGTAACCAATGAGCAATTGCCTAAAACCTGTGAAAGGTTCTTCAGTGAATGGAAGGCACAGAAAAATGAGATTGCAAAACTTCAAAAGGAAATTGCTAATTTGAAGGTGGAGTCCCTTGCAAACAATACCATTGAAATCAATGGATTGAAAGTATTGAAGGAAATCATTGATGGAGACATTAAGGAACTTCAAAAGATTGCTACTGATTTCACTGACAGCGCTAAGGCGGATATTGTCTTTATTGGAAACAATGATGGTAAGATTGTTGCTGCTGCAGGTCAAGATGCAATTGACTCTGGAATTTTGGTAAATAATATTTTAAAAGAAGCTGCTTCTGTACTTGGAGGTGGAGGAGGAGGACGTCCTACTTTAGCTCAAGGAGCAGGTCCAAATGCGGATAAAATGAGTGAAGCATTGGATTTAGCTATTGATCTTTTGAGTCAATAGTTACATTTTTTATTTTTACTATTTTTTTATTTTTTTATTCATTATTTTTATTCTTTTTTTAAAATTTTTCTCTTTTTTTTAATTAATTTCATTACTTTTTTTTATTTTTTAATAGTCTTTTCTTAATTGGGTTAATTGTTTTATTTTTTTCAATTTCTTTTAATTTTATTCTTTTTTCTTTTAATTTTTTTACTATTTCCATTATATTTTTGCAAACCTTTAAATAAAATACTTAACATATATTATATTATACTTACAAAAGTTTACTAAAATAGTTAAAGGCTTAATTTTTATTTTAAAATAAATTTTTAACTTATTTTTTATAAAAAATATTCAATTATATCTTTAAATAAATTGCCTTATTTCTATTTTTTGGAAATCTTTTTATATTTTTTATTTAAATTTATTTAAATTTTTTTAAATTTTTTTAAATTTTTTTAAATTTATTTAATTTTTAATTAATTTATTTTAAATTATTTTAAATTATTTTAAATTTATTTAATTTTTAATTAATTTTTATTTTTTTGGTATTATGTTTGATATTAATTTAATTTTATTGCTTATTGGCGGTTTATTAATCCTAAGTGTCTTTTTAAGTAAGTTTACTTCAAAAATAGGAGTTCCTTCATTGGTTATTTTCCTATTTATTGGGCTTATGTTTGATGCTGGAAACTTTATCCGTCCAACACTTGCCAATTATCAATTGGTTCAGTATGTAAGTATATTTGCACTGATTATCATCATGTTTTCAGGTGGTTTGGACACTGATTTGGATGTGATGCGCCCTATTGCTAAAAAGGGTGTTTCCCTAGCTACTGTCGGTGTTTTTGTAACTGCAATTTCAATGGGGCTTCTCATTCACTTTATATTCAAATATGATTTATTGATGTCCCTGTTGTTGGGGTCAATTGTTTCATCAACAGATGCAGCAGCTGTATTTTCAATTTTCAATTCTTCCAAAATCAAACTCAAGAACAATTTGGATAAGATTTTGGAACTTGAAAGTGCAACAAACGACCCAATGGCTTATATTCTGGTCAGTTCATTTATTTACATGATTTTAAACCCTACTGTTTCTTCATTTGATTTGATAATTCTATTTGTTCAATCATTGGTTTTTGGTATTGTAGGGGGTTTAATTCTTGGAAAGGTATTTGCAGAGATTTTATCAAAAATCAATCTTTCAGTTGAAGGTTTGTATCCTGTGCTTCTCTTTGCTTCAGCTATTCTTTCCTTTGCCATTGCAGAATCAGTTGGCGGAAATGGATTTTTAGCTGTTTATATTGCTGCACTTGTGATTGGGGATTATAAGATTAAGTTTAAAAGTGATCAGTTATCCTTCTTTGACGGTTTGGCTTGGTTAATGCAGATAATCATGTTTATTTTGTTAGGTGCATTCACCTCTCCAAAAGAGTTGATTGTGGTCATTTTCCCCGCAATTCTTATTTCAATAATGCTTATATTTATTGCAAGGCCTCTTGCAGTTTTAATTTCCCTTGCTCCATTTAGGTTGGGAAGAAGTTCAAAGGCATTTTTGGCCTGGTCTGGGGTAAAAGGAGCAGTTCCTATTGTCTTTGCATTTTATCCATTGGTGTATGGAATTCCGGGTTCCAATGTAATTTTCAATATCGTTTTGGTTATTACATTTATTTCAGTTATTTTCCAAGGTTCAACTATTAAGTTTATGGCAAGACGTATGGGTCTTATTGAAAGTATTGGGGCAAAATAGGTATTTAATTTTTAATTAAAACTTTTTTTTATTTTTATTTTTTTTTAATTTTATTTAAATTTTTTAAATTTATTTAATTTTTAATTAAAACTTTTTTTTATTTTTATTTTAATAATTAATTTCTTATTTTTTCTTAATTTTTAAATTTAATCTATATTTCTTTCTTATTTTTTTAATCACTCCTCCTTTTCCCTATTTTTTTAACTTCCAATTGTTTTATAACAATCGTTATATTTATAAATTAAAAAAAAGATAATATTAAAAGGATTAAATATTAAAAAAGTATAAAACTATTTAAAAATAAATTTAAATTATATAAATTATTAAAAATGTTTTTATTTTAGTTTAAGTCTTTTAAATAAATTAATAATTTGATTGTACGGTGAAGGGATAGTATAAATATTTTATTTAAGGGATTGTAAAATAAAATTATTAATTTATCACTATTTAATCAAATCAAGATTATAGAGGTATTTTATGGAATATGATGTTATAATAGCTCGTTACGGTGAACTTGCATTAAAGAGTGACCGTGTTAGAAGGAGATTTGAAAAACGTTTGGTTCATAATATAAAGGCATCAATAGATGCAGATGTTAGGGTAAGTCAAGCAAGAATTTACATTCATCCTGAAGACTATGATGATGCTGTAGAAAAGCTTGAAAGAATTTTTGGAGTGGTTTCCTACTCCTTGGCTGTTTCATGTAAATCCACTTTTGAGGATATTGAGGAAACAGTTTCAAATTATGCTGATTATTTAATTGAGGAAGGTTTATTGGATGAAAATACCGAATTTGCAATTAATTGTAGAAGGGTTGGAAATCATGAGTTCTCCTCTCAGGAAATGGCTGCATTTGCAGGTGCTGTTGTAGTTCGTAAAATTGGCGCTCCAGTAAACTTGTCAAATCCTCAACTTACAATTTATCTTGAAGTGAGGGACGGAGACACCTATGTCTATCATGAAAAGATTCCAGGTCCTGGAGGATTGCCTCTTGGAACTCAGGGAAAGGTTGTAGCACTTGTTTCAAGTGGAATTGACTCACCTGTAGCTACCTATCTGATGATGAAGAGGGGCTGTCAGGTAATTGCATTGTATTGTGACAATGATCCATACACCAGTGAAGAGGCATTGAAGAATTTCAATGACTTGATAGATCAATTGAATCTTTATGCAAGTGGTGCTCCAATCAAGAAAAGAGTAATAAAGTATGGGGAATACCTTTCTGCATGTAAGGAAAAGGCTCCTGAAAGAATGACCTGTGTTTTATGTAAGTCTGGAATGTATAAGACTGCAGGAAAATTGGCCAAGAAGCTTCATGCTGAAGCTGTTATTGATGGCAGCAGTTTAGGACAAGTTGCTTCCCAGACTCTTCCAAACATTCTTGCAACCCGTGAGGATCTTGACGTTCCTGTTTTAAGTCCTTTAATCGGTCTTGACAAGCTTGAGATAACTAGAATTGCTGAAAAGATAGGCACCTTTGAAATTTCCAAAAGAAATGATGGAGGATGTAAGGCAGTTCCTAGGTATCCTGAAACAAATGCAGATTTAGAATTGGTTAAGGAAGTTAAAGAACAAATGAATCAGGACGAAGAATTAGAAAAAGCATTTAAAACTATTGTTTATTAATTTAATTAATGCTTGTAGTTTTTTATTAATTTTTAATTCATTTTAGATTTTTTTATTTTATTTTATTTGGATTTTAGAATTTTCTTAATTCTTTCATATTTTTTTTATTTCGGATTTTAGAATTTTCTTAATTCCTTTTAAAATTTTATTTTATTTTAGCTTAATTTTAATTTTAGTTTAATTTTAATTTTAGTTATTTTTAAATTTTTATTTAATTTTTAATTTAAATTAATTTTAAATTTTTAATTTTAATTAATTTTTAATTTTAGCTATTTTAAAACTTTATTTAATTTTCAATTCCTATTAAAACTTATTTAATAATTCAGGTGATTTGATGAGAAGAAAAATTGCAGGGATTGTATTTGTATTAGGCAGTCTATATTATATCATAGCTGAACTTGTTTCTGCTCTTAATTTTAATGATTCTTTAATAAACACCTATCTTTTTCATACAATTTCCCAATTGGGGATTCCAGGATTCTCATCTCCATTGTCCTTATTGATGAATTCTGCATTTGTTGTAATTGGATTGTCTTTGTGTTTTTCTAATTTCTATAAGTTTAAGGATTATATCATCAAAAGGCATAATCTATTTTATATTTTAACTCTAATAACTTCAATTGGGGTAATTATAGTTGGTTTTATTCATGGCGGAAATCCCTTGACTGCAAGTTATCATAGTCTAGGTGCGGTTATGGCCATTCTTGGCGGAAACATTTTATTGGTGATTATTTCAAGGTCAATGGAAAGTTTTGAGAACTATCAAAGGATAAGTTTGATTTTAGGAATAATTGGCTTAATCTTCTTTTGGATAATGTTTTTCAATATGGATAGCATTTACATGCCTATTTTTGAAAGATTGTCTGTTTATACATTGATTGTTTGGAGTCTGATTACAGGAATCTTTCTTTTAAGTGAATAATTCCTTTTAATCTTTTTCATTATATCTTAACTTTATTAAGTTTTTTTCAATTATCTTTTTTCTTTGGATTTTTCCCATTTAAGCCTTAAATTCTTCTTTTTTATTTACAAAACTTTAAATATAATGTTAAATAAACTTAAATATGTTATTTATTGTCTATACTTAATAGAGGCTTATTATTATGTCGAATACTGTTGTTGGGAAAAAGAAATCAAAAAGAATTTTTTATTTTGATGCTTTAAGAGCATTGGCAATAACATGTGTAATTGTTGTTCACATTTATGCAATTACAAGATCTAATGTGATAGGTGAATTTGCCATAATGCCTAGCTTAAGTTGGTTGGTAATGCAGGTAATGGGAAATCCATTCAGAATCGGTGTTGATGTATTTTTAATGTTGTCCGGTGCACTTTCACTTGGACGTGTTTGGGACATTAAGACCTTTCTGGGTAAAAGGATTCCAAGGATTGTTTCCCCATTTATCTTTTGGAATGCAGTTCTGATTACATTATTTGTATTAATTTCCTATTTCACATCAATTCACTTTGTCAAAAGTTTTGATATTGCAACAATCGGAAACTTTTATCTTAATGCAATATTGGCAAATCACACTTTAGGATTTAGGGCTAATTGGTTCTTCTGGATGATTCTTGGAACCTATCTGATTATGCCTATATTCAACAAGTGGTTACTTCATTCAGAATTGACTGAAGCTGAGTATTTCTTAGCATTTTGGCTAATTACAAGCATTTTTGATTTTACATTGTTTACTGAGTTTCCGGTTAAATTGTCCTATTTTACAAGCCCAATAGGATTTGTTGTTTTAGGTTATTATTTAAGACATACAAAAAGGAAAATCTTTGAAAACAAATTTGTCGTATGGCTATTGGTTCTTGCTCCGGCAATTGCAATGATATCCTTATGTATTTTAAAATCAAGTCCTACTAAAATGTTCTATTTCAACAGATATTCAATATTTTTAGCTATTGAAGCTGCAGGAGTATTCTTGTTATTTAGAAATCATAAGTTTAACATCAATAAGGAAGGATATGCTTATAAATTTATCTTTTCAATGGCAAAATACAGTTATGGAATGTATTTGATTCATTATCCTTTGATTGTATTGTTGTATAAGATATTACCTCCAATGAATCAGGTCATCTTGGTAATTGTCTTGTTTGTTTTAATTGTTCCATTGACAATGATTATAATGGATCTTTTGAATCGGGTTCCTTATGTTAAGGGAATTATTGGTGCAAAATAATTTTTAATTATTTTTGCCCAGTTTCTTCTTTTTTTCATTCTTTTTATAATGGTTTATTGATGTTTTTCTTCTTTTTTTCATTCTTTTTATAATGGTTTATTGATGTTTTTCTTCTTTTT
>NZ_CALCYR010000254.1 GCF_937906425.1 uncultured Methanobrevibacter sp.
ACGAGATCTGATCGTGACTGGAGTTCAGACGTGTGCTCTTCCGATCTATTCCATAATTGCTGATTTGGCTTTATATCATCACAATCCTAAAAATTCAGAAAATACCGAATTGGCCCAGATAATTCAGAATGCTGACTGGCACTCTTCCGGAGAGAGATGCAAGGGCATTGAATTGGATCCTAAAAAAACTCCATTAATGTCCATATTCTCTGAAGTTTTAATAAAGGATAACAAGGAATGTGGTGAGAAATATGTCCCACTTAGGAAACTTGACTTGAACGCGTGGGAAAATTTAATTCCTGATGAAAAATCAAATATTCTGGATCAAAATGCTCGAAACTCATTTCAAAGCAAATATAAAAAATTATGGGCAGATTTTAATGATGAAATTAAGGATTTAACCAATATTTTTGATTTCAATACTGTTTTGGCATTGTTATACAAGTATACCTTTACCCTGCCCTCTGCTTCATGGGGTTCAATACCAGACATATCACTTTATGACCACTCAAAAACCACGGCTGCATTGGCGGTTTGTAGATATTTATACGAAAAAGAGGGGAAAAAATTGAATACCTCTAAGCCGTCTTGCGATAATCAAAATGTTTATTTGACTGTTTCAGGAGATATATCTGGAATCCAGAATTTCATATTCAGAATCTCTTCACCTGCAAGAGCCCAAAGCGGAATGAGCAGGCGTTTGAGAGGAAGATCATTATATCTGACACTTCTGACTGATGCAATATCAAGCCGTATAGTTGAAGATCTGGAATTGACAAAAGCGAATATACTGTTCTGTGGTGGTGGCAGATTCACAATAATCGCACCGAATACAGATAAGGCAAAAAATTCATTGGATGAAATAAAGGATAAGATAAATGAATATTTTATTAGCCAGTTTAATGCTGAACTGTATCTTGCTTTGGATTATCAGGAATGCTCAGCAAATGACCTTGCAAAATTTGGAGAGCTTACTGAAAAACTGTCATTCAAATTGGCGGAAGATAAGAAACATAAGTTCATCAATAATCTGAATGGGCTTTTTGACATCAAGGAACCAAGGTCTAATGACACATGTTCTGTCTGTGGTAATGAATACATGAAAGACTCTGATGAAGAGTTCAGATGTGATTCCTGTAAAGATCATGAAGACTTGGGAAAGGATGTTTCCAATGCAAAATACATGATAAAATGCATGTTGTGTGAAAAGTCAGATTATAAGGGTTTTTCCTTTAAAGATGATGTTTTGAATGTGGCATATATTTTTGCACGCAGCAAGGAAAATGCGATTAGGCATATTAAAAATACTAAAGATTTTGTTGACAGATTTGAAATTGTCAAGTTGAATGATGCTGATTTCCTGGACATTGAAAATGCAATAAGCAAGGATTCAGATTTTGAATTGGATGATTTCGATAAATTTTCATTCAGTTTCAGCTTTGTTGGAAATGTCGTTCCCCAGTATCCTAATAATCCCCCATTATACTTTGAACATCTCTCACAAATCAGCAAGGGTGCTGACAAGCTGGGTGTTTTAAAGATGGATGTTGATGATTTGGGTTTGATTTTTTCAGAAGGTTTTAATCATATAAAATGCATTAAATCAGATTCTAACAAGGAATCAAACATGGGGGCCAGCATCTCACGTGTATCAACTTTAAGTTCCCAGCTTGATTTGTTCTTCTCAGGCATTATAAATAAGATTTCCGAGGAATTTGCAGTTTACAGCGATGTGGATGTTTTAAATTTATCTGATGAGGAGAAGAGTAGAAGATTCAAAAAAATCGATCTTAAGCTTCAAAACGATGAAAATCCAGAAGAAGCGAAAACATTAACTGTTTATAAGCTTGAATATGGCCAATCCTTAAGCTCAAAGGAAAAACAATTGCTAAAGGAATCTGGAAAATCAATACCTGCAATACATATTAATTATTCCGGAGGGGATGATTTATTGGTTTTAGGTCCTTATGATGATATTATTCGGTTTGCAAAAAGATTACGAGAGGCCTTTAAAGCTTGGACCTGTCAGAATGATTCAATTAATTTGTCTGGTGGAATAAACATTGTGTCTTTTAAATTTCCTATTGGAAAGGCAGTCGACATGGCTGAAGTTTATCTAGAATCTTCAAAAAATTCAGGCAAAGACAAGATAACTTTATTTAATGAATCTATTAACTGGGAAGGTGGAGATAAATCTAAATTTAAAAGTTTTAAAGAATTATTTGAATTTGCAAAGCAACTGGAGGAACATGTTGAAAATAATGATTTGTCCATGGGAATTATTTATTCCATGCTGTATTTATGGAAGGATAATTTTGAAGAGTACTCTGGAATTTGCTCAAGCGAGACAAAATGGGAGGACAATAATCGGATTAAATGCACCAATCATAAATTCGTACCGAAATTTGCATATAAATTAAGATTATTGAACTCAAATTCAAAAGTTTATGATGATTTGATGAAAGATGGAATTAAAAACATGCCTTGGATTAATGTTCCTGTTTCATGGCTTAGTTTAAGGATGAGGTGAAATAATGGCTTTAAGAGAAATTCAAGATAAAATTAAGAGATTGCCAAGTTTGAAATATTATGATATTGAGGAATTTGTCAAATTCGATGGAGATGCAGACAAGCTTACTAAAGAATTAGGTGATAAGGATATTAAAACTTCACAGCTGAGGAAATTTTTTGCAGCTATCAAGGAAATTGAGTTATATACTAAGGAAAAAGGACAATGGGATGAAACAACTAAAGTAAAATTCTATTTGCTAATGCCTAAGCTGGCTTATGCAAATGGAAGAGATGTTATTAGTGATAGATTTTTTAACTTTATGAAAGTTGTTATGGGTAAGGTAGGTTCTGGAAAGGAAGAGGACACTCTTGAAGATTTTTACAGGCTTGTTCAATTTTTAGAATCAATAATCGCTTTTTATAAGGTAAATAATCCGAATTCTAAATAAGGGTGTTTTTTATGGATATTGAATTTAAAGGAAATGTTATATTAAGAGGAAAAATAGTTTGTGATACTGGTTTGCATATTGGAGAAGCTAATGAATCTTTAGAGATTGGTGGAATTGATAATATGATTATGAGAGACAAGGAATCAAATCTGCCATACATTCCAGGTTCCTCCTTAAAAGGGAAACTTAGAAGTTTATTGGAATTATTTAATGGGGATTCTGTAGATAATATCCTTAAAAAAGGCAATCCTAGGAATGGTTTTGGCCCATGCAACTGTGGAAAATGTGATGTTTGTAAAATATTTGGATTCACTAATGACAAAGATGGCGTTTATGTCGGTCCTACAAGGCTTATTGTCAGGGATTCCTTCCCTGATGAGGAAACTAAGGAATTCTGGGAAAATGCAGAGGATGTTTCACGAGGTGCCGAGTTAAAAACTGAAAACGTCATCGACAGGGTAAAAGGTACCGCTTACAATCCAAGGCCTTCTGAAAGAGTGCCAAAAGGTTCTAAATTTAATTTTGAATTTGTATTCTCCGTTTACAATGATGAAGATAAACAGAACTTTAAAAACATTTTCACTGCTATGGAATTGCTTGAAGATAACTATCTGGGTGGAAGTGGTTCAAGAGGATATGGTAAAGTTCACTTTGAGGATATATATTACATTGTTAGAGATAAGTCATTTTACACTGAATCTAAAGAAGATGCAGAACCTACAACTTTTGGAAGATTATCTGAAATTCCGGATGGCTTGAACTTAGAATTATAAACTTATCTTTTAAGTTTATTGGTGGTAAAAATGAAAATAGTTTATTTGAAACCAAAATCCACTTTCCCTTTTTTATCATCCGATAGTTTATTTGGTGCAATAACATATGCATTGTCTGAATTGTATCCTGATAAGTTAGATGGCTTTTTAAAAAGGTTTGAAGATAAAAATAATCTTCCTTTTATAATTTCATCAGCATTTCCCTTTTTAAAATCAGGGGATGAATACTGCAGATTTTATCCAAAGCCACTATCAAAATTCCAATCAAAGGACATGATTTGCTATAAAAAATTTAAAAAGATAAAATTCATTGAAGAAAGCATTTTTATGGATTTGGTTTCAGGAAATATTGACAACAGGCAGCTGTTTGATTCATTTGTTAAAAAGGAATTTCTTATTAATGAAAATAACAAATCATTTTTATTTAAAAAAGAAAGCAATGATTTGCTGAAGGATAATTTCTTTTCAACTGAAATCGCTCCTCATAATGTCATTGACAGAATCAATTACAATTCCATGAATATCTTTTATTCAAGCAACTATCGTTTTAAAGAGAATAAAGGCTTGTTCTTTTTAGTTGATTTCCTTGACGATTCCTTTGAAGAAATCTTCTTATCTGCATTAAAATACTTAAGGGACCGAGGTTTTGGAAAAGACATTTCCACTGGAAACGGTCAGTTCGATTTTGAAATTGATGATTTTGATGTTTTTGATGAAATAAACTCCTCAGAGAAAGGACAGTACTTCCTTTCACTATCCAGATTTATTCCAGACTCTGATGACATAAACCGTATTAGCAAAGCTTCTCTCAGCAGTGTTCTTTATGAACTGGGTGACAAGCAGTCAAGAGACTCTTTCGGATTAAGGAAAAAAACAAGATTCTTTAAGGAAGGATCCATATTTCCATTTTATTCCAAATATTGTGGATCTTTAGTCGAGACAAGTGACAAGTCTGTGGAATATGGCTATTCATTTAATATAAGATATAATCAGGAGGAATTATGATGAATCAAAAAATAGGTTTGGAAGTAATATCTCCAGTATATATTGGAAAAGGCAGTGATTATTCCAGGGCTGAATTCGGGCTTGCTTCATTCAGTGGAATAAATAAAATTGTGCGCTATAATTTGGACGAAGTTGCCCAGTTGATTTTAAAAAATGAAGAAGATTTATTTGATGAATTCATAAATGTCATTTCAGATACTGAAAATTTTAAAAACAGGCATGCAGATAAGAGTAAAGTCGGATATTATGGTTTGCAAAAATTTCTCATCGATAAAATAAAGCCTAAGAATCCTGATTTATACAAGAAGATACGAAATTCATATTCTTACAAATGCACTATAAAATACGGTAAAAATATCAAATATGCTAATGATATAGGGATTATTAAAGAGCATTTAAAGACCAATGGGGGTTTATATATTCCAGGTTCTTCCATTAAAGGGGCTATAAGAAATGCATTTCTTTATTCCAGATTAAATTTGAATTGTGGAAACAATCAAATTAGAAGGGCTATAGAGAGTATGGATAAAAATTTAAAAAATTCCATGAAATTCTTCCATTTCACAGATACTTTAAACACTATAGATGAACCTTCTATTTATGGAGTTGAATCAATTGGAACTAGACGGAATACTCTTTCATTTCTAGAGACTATTGATGAAGGAAATCAATTTGAATTTGAGTATTATAACTCTTTCAATATGAAAATTCATAACAGAAGAGACTTAAATGATTTTCCTTCAGATATTGATTCCATTTTCAAGCAAATCCACGATTTCTCGCATGACTTGATTAAAGAGGAATTGCGTTTTATCAAAAAAACTGTTCCAAATTCTAATTATTATGATTTTGATAATGGCAGTTTAAAAAATTTCTATAATGAATTATATAAAAAAAATACGGTAAAAACTCCTTTATTGAGACTTGGTCATGGTTCAGGTGCATTGACAGTCAGCCAATTATTGAAAATTAAAAACTCTAGAAGAAATCAAAACCAATTTACTGAGTTTAGAAGTAGGAATGGTATTGGTAAAATGAAGAAGAAAACAGGTAAAAATAAAAAGAAAGAAGCCGTTAATTATGATTTTCCTAAAACTAGAAAATTAATTGTGGATACATATAAACCTTTAGGATGGGTTCAATTAAGTAAAAAATAATTTTAAATAAAGTTTAAGGTTTTATTTTTTATATTCCAAAAAAGAAATTTATTTATAGATTAGAATTTTCTAATCTATTTTTTTTCTGATTTTATTTTGTACTGCAGAGGTTTTTTAATGGATAATGAAAAAATAGCATTGTTGTTAACTGTTGGAAATGTTGCAGGTCTGCCGAAGGCAATTTCAGATACAAAAGCAGATTTGGTCTATTTCATACATACAAAAAAATCGCTAAAAACAATTGAAGATGTAATCACAGAATTAAATCAAACGGTCATTAAAAAAAATGACCAAGACTTAAAGGAATACATGCTTTCATTCAAGGAGAATGAAACCTACTTTAAAATCAAACTTAACAGTGATGTGGATCTCAATGAATCCTTCATAGAATCAAGGCATGTTATTCGCCGTCTCAAAAGAGAGGGATATGATGTTCGTGTTGATTTTACTGGAGGAACCAAGGTAATGGGTGTTGGATTGTATCTCGCTGCCATGAGCGAGCACTGCAAATATTTCTATGTCAAGGGAAAACGGCAGGACGATATCGGCAATGTCATAAGCGGATTTGAAGAAATCCAACAATTGGAAGACCCATATGAGACATTTGCGGTAAGGGAGTTCAACAGAGGTATCCAATTCTTCAACAGCTATCAGTTTGACGCATCCTTAATCAATTTCAAGGCAGCACATGATGTATTGGAGGATGACGATTTAAAGGAAAGAGCTTCCTTATTTATGGATATTGTAAAATTGTACAATTCCTGGGACAAGTTCAACAACAACCTTATTGAAGATTCTGAAATCACTAAAATAAAATTAAACAAATTCCTGAAGGAAGACATCATCGAAGTCATTGACAGGAGTGAGAACCTGACAAGTTATTTCAATGAGCGAAATCCTGAATTTTATAAGCAATTGAAGAGAAATCTCAAATTCCTTGATAAAAAGATTTCAAACAAGCAGTCTGAAAACTTCAAGGACATCAAGGTTTATCTTCCAGACCTTTTGAATAATGCAAAAAGGCGTATTGATGAGGGAAAATACGATGATGCCGTTGCAAGATTGTACCGTGCCAGCGAGCTTGTCGCTCAACTAAAACTTGTTGAATATGATTTCATCAATTACTGGGAACTTGAAAAAAACTTGTCTTTTTATGTGGATAAGAATAAGATTAATGCAGGAGTCAATTCCAAAACAAGAAGAAATCTTAATAATTGGAAATACTATGACAAAAAGGGAACAGTTGATACTTTTGCATTGAAGAAAACTTATGAATTGTTGTCCCGATTGAATAAGGATGATGCAGAAGCATTGTCTCAAAATTTCTTCGATAATATCAAGGATGATATCAATGAAAGGAATACCTCCATTCTGGCTCATGGATTGAAGCCTATTGACAAGGCTTTGGCTGATGATTTATATGATTTGGTATTAGATCATTCCTTGAAATTGTATTCCAATGTGGAAAAATACCAGAGATTTGCGGAATTTCCAAAATTTAATTTAAGTGATTAATATTTCGAATTTTCTGGGAGCTTCTAAGTTAATTTAATGATTGATTTCAATAATTTTAGATTTATATGTTTTTAGATGTTTATTATTAAAAGAGTGAAAATATGGCAAGAAAGAAAATTGGTTTATTCATGACAGTAGGAACAGGCTTTGGTGAAGATGGGCCTCGAAAGTTAGCAAATGGCCTGTTTGCATCAATACAAAAAGCCCATCCGGATTTCATAGTATTTTTTGTCTCAGAAAATTCTCTTGAGACTATTGATTTTATAAAGAAATTGGCTATTGAAGATTCATATGATGAATTCATTGAAGGGGAGGATTACAAACTTGTCTCTTTGAAAAATATCGATGGATTGAGTCTTTGCTTTAAACAAATGGAGAGCGAAATTCTGGAATATGAAAATGACTACCGGATACTTGTTGATTACACCTCCGGAACCAAAACCATGGCAGTGGCCATGGCGGTTTCAGCTGCCTTCTATAATAAGGAAATATTTTCTGTTAGCGGAAACAGAAAGGGAGGAATTGTTACATCTGGCACTGAAACCATTAAATCACAAAATCTGTACTTTATTTATGATAGGATGCGGATAAATAAGCTGAAGGAGTATTTCAATAACAACCGCTTTGACATAGGCCTTCAATCAATTGAGGAAATAATTGATCCTGAATTTGAAAAGGATAAAGTGTCTTCTTTGTTTAAGGCATATTCATATTGGGATAATGTCAATTTTGAAGAATCATACAATATCATGAAAGATTTGGATGCTTCATATATCTTCTTCAAACCACTTGCAAAACAAATCAAAATCAATAAAATTGCTCTGGGGAATATATTAAGGTCTAATTCAAAAAATTTGAAATTATGCTATATTTTGGCAAGCCTTTTGAATAATGCAAAAAGAAGGTATGAAGAGCATAAGTATGATGATGCCATTGCCAGGCTGTATCGTTCCCTGGAATTAATCGGCCAAATCAGTCTCGAAAAGTATGGATTGGACAGTTCCGACATTGATGTTGGCATATTGGAGGAAAAAGGAGTTTCCAAAGAGTTTATTGGCGAACTTGAAAAGATGAGAACTGATGGAAAAATAAAAATAGGATTAATCAAGGACCTTAATCTTTTATATGAAATGGGAAATGGCATCGGCAGATACTATAAGGAAAATGAAAACAGAATCAATAATCTCACCAAAAAGAGAAACGATTCCATTCTGGCCCATGGACTTGAGTCCCAATCTAAGGAGGATTATGAGCAATTTGAGAAGATTGTGATTGATTTGGCTTTAAAAATGGACAGGGACATGAAAAAATTCCTTAAGGAAACCAGTTTTCCAAAATTTTAGATTAGGTTAGGTTAGGTTAGATTAGATTAGTTTAATGAAAATTCAGTTTACTATTGATAAAAAGGAGCATTTAAATGAAAATAAACACATCATAC
>NZ_CALCYR010000255.1 GCF_937906425.1 uncultured Methanobrevibacter sp.
CTCTTCCGATCTTCTTAAATTTGATTTTTTTATATTTTGAAAAGATTATTTGGTTTCTAAATTTGATTTTTTAATATTTTAGAAAAATCATGATATTTTTGAAGTCTTGATTTTTTTTAATATTAAAGAAATTTAAGATTTTTATTAAGTTTTAAACTTTATTTTAAAAATAATAAAATTAGAATATTTAGTTTAAAAATAGATATCATGAAAGTGATCTATTAGAAATTTAATCCTTAAAATTTAATTCAATCACAAATATTTAATCTCTATAAAATTTAATATTGGTTGCTTTCATGATTTTTTTAATAATTTAAAATTTTTTAAAATAGTTAATTAATAATAAAAGAGTCTAATTGAGATTAAATATTTGTTTTTGATTGAATTAAATTATTTAATCTAATTTAATATTTTATGGATTGTTTAATTGAATTAAATTTTTCTTACAATTGGATTAAGTACAGTTTTTTAAATTGAATTGAAATGCAGTTTTTTTTTAAAAATCGAATTGAAATATATTTATTTTTAGATTTATTAATTTTTATTGATTTGAAGAGAAAATGATAATATGGTTTTATTTAGTACAGGAGATACTGCTTGGATACTTATAGCAACTATATTAGTTCTTTTAATGAGTATTCCTGGAGTAGCTTTCTTTTACAGTGGTTTAACAAAAAAGAAAAATGTTTTAAATACAATGTTTTTAACTTTCATAGCATTTTCAATAGCAAGTATAATCTGGGTAATTTACGGTTATCCATTTGCTTTTGGAGATGTTAGCATTCATGGTTTAATAGCTCAGCCTGCTCATTTCTTTATGAGTGGAATTGGATTGGATGATTTAAGCGGTTCAATACCTACAATTCTCTTTGTGGTATTTCAATTAACCTTTGCAGGTCTTACTGCAGCCCTTATTTCAGGTGCAATTGTTGGTAGGATGAAGGTTTCAGCATGGATAATATTCATTATCGCTTGGGTCAGCCTTGTTTATGTCCCTATTGCCCATTGGGTATGGGGCGGAGGATGGTTAATGAGTATGGGAGCCTTGGACTTTGCAGGAGGAACTGTTGTTCACATTAATTCAGGGGTTACAGCTCTTGCATTGGCACTGGTTCTTGGCAGACGTAAGGACACTTCATTACTGCCTCATAATTTAGGATTTTCAGTTTTAGGTGCAGGATTCCTTTGGTTTGGATGGATGGGATTCAATGGAGGATCTGCTCTTGCAGCTAACGGTCTTGCAGCATCTGCAATTCTTGTTTCAAATATTGCAGCGGCAACTGCACTTATCACTTGGGTGATTATAGATTATATTAAGGTTGGAAAACCTACAATGTTAGGTGCAATTACAGGTGGAGTTGCAGGGCTTGTCGCAATCACTCCGGCAGCAGGATTTGTTGATGTTCCAGCTGCAATAGTAATTGGTTTTGTAACTGCATTCGTTTCCTACTTTGCAATATACTACCTTAAATCCAAATTCGGTTACGACGACGCTTTGGATGTATTCGGAGTTCACGGTCTTTCAGGAGTCTGGGGAGCAATAGCTACAGGTATTTTTGCAAGCCCTCTTATTAATGATGCTGCAGGATTAATTTATGGAAACCCTGGACAGGTGACAATTCAGATTATAAGTGTAATTGTTACAATAGTTTATGCATTTGTAGTAAGTTTCATACTTGCCAAGATCCTTGATAAGACAATCGGAATCAGAGTTGATGAAAAGACTGAAGTTGAAGGACTTGATACCAAACTGCATGAGGAATCAGGTTATAGGTTATAGCCTAATCAATTTTTAATAAAACATTATTTGATTTTGATTAGCATAATTGAACATGATTTATTTAGGTGATATGATGAAAAGAGTTATTGCAGTTATTCGTCAGGAAAAGTATGAGGATGTGAAAAAGGCCTTGCTTGCAATTGGTTGTGATGGAATGAATGTTTCTGAAGTAAAGGGAAGAGGAAGACAATTAGGTATTAAGGAGTCCTATAGAGGTTCTAATTATTGTATCGATCTCATTCCAAAAACCCGTGTTGAATTGATTGTCAATGAGGAGGATTTGGAAAATATTTTGGAAACAATTCAGGAAAGTGCAAGAACCGGTGATGTTGGAGACGGTAAGATCTTTGTTTCTGATGTTGAAGAGGTTATTAGGATTAGAACCGGTGAGAGAGGCTCCAACGCAGTATAAAGATTATTGATTTTTAATCAATTTTCTTTACTTTTTATTTTTTTCCAATTTTTTTTAATTTTTTTAATTTTTTTAGTTTTATTTTTTCTAATTTTTTCTAATTTTTTCTAATTTTTTCTAAATTTTTCATTATTTTTTTTAATTCACAAATTGAAATTTCTTTGATTATTTATCAGTTTATTCTAATTTTCATGTTTGATTTTATGTATATTCCCTTTTTATTTGATTTAAAATAATTTTTTAAAGATACTTATTTATCTAATAAAGATTAATTATAATATAGGCAAATTTTATTATGGATTTTTTAAAAAAATTTATATGAATTTTTTTAGATTTTATTTCAATTAACTATTTAGTAATATAGGAGTTAAAAAATGATTGTAGGTATGGTCGGATGTGGTGCAATTGCTAACACAATTGTAAGTGAAATCATGTCTGAAGAAGGAATAGAAATTAAATATTTCTATGATCGTGATGTTGAAAGAGCTGAAAATCTTGCAAGAATTTCTAATGGAGTTGCTGTATTAAACTTGGAGGAAATGTTTGATGAAGTGGATTTAATAGTTGAAGCTGCTTCTCCTGCAGCATTAAAGGATGTTGCTGTAAATATTCTTGAAAATGGCATTGATTTAATGATTATGAGTGTCGGTGCATTGATGGATGAGGAATTCTTTAATAAAGTCTATTCTGTTGCACATGAGAAAAGGTCCAAGGTCTATGCACCTTCCGGTGCAATTGTAGGTTTAGACGGTATTAAGGCAGGTTCAATTGGTAAGATTACTCAAGCTTCTCTTACAACAAGAAAGGCTCCTAAGTCCTTAGGTCGTGAAGTTACTGAAGAAGAGGTTTTATTTGAAGGTAAGGCTTCTGAAGCTGTTAAGCAGTTTCCGGTAAACATCAATGTTGCTGCATCATTAAGTATTGCATGTGGTATGGATGTTGATGTAAAGATAATCGTTGATCCTAAGGTTGATAAGAATGTTCATGAGGTTCATGTTATGGGGGACTTTGGTGAATTGAAAACCAGTTCTGCAAATATTCCATTTGTTGCAAATCCAAAAACAAGTATGTTAGCTGCATTTTCAGCAATTAAACTCTTAAAGAGCTTTAATGAATGTTTCTCAATAGGAACTTAAATTATTTTATTTTAATTTTTATTTTAATTTTAATTATTGTTTCTCAATAGGAACTTAAATTATTTTATTTTAATAATTTAAATCTAAAATGAGTCATAATAATTGATATGGCTAAATTTAGAAATAATTAATTTTAAATAACAGATTAGGTGTGTTGAATTATTTTAGGTGATTTTATGAAAGATTATGAAATTTACTCTTCTATCAAGGTTCCAAAGAACTCAAACATTATTTTGCGTCTTGATGGTCGTAAATTTCATCGTTTGGCCGAAGTTTTAAATCTTGAAAAGCCTTATGATGATAATTTTAATGGAATAATGTCCAATCTTTGTTTGGATATCTTTAATCAATTTTCCCCTAAATTCATTTATGCCTTTTCTGATGAGATAAGTATTCTATTGGATGAAATTCCTTTTTCAGGCAGAATTGAAAAGTTAAATTCAGTTTTTCCCTCTTTGGCTTCCAGTTCATTTACATATCATTTAATGAATGAGTTTTCTGAGGAGTTTAATTTAGATGCTTTAAGTGAAAATGAGAAAAATAATCTATTTCCCATTTCATTTGATTCAAGGGTTATTCCAATAAATGATGATGACATTTGTGATTATTTCAAGTGGAGACAGGATGAGGCTTGGAGAAATTGTGTAAATGCTTATGGTATTTGGGCCTTAAAGAAAGAATATTCTCCAAAAATCGCTAATCAAAAGATTAAAGGATTAAAATCCAGTGAAATCCATGATTTATTGTATGAAAGAGGAATAAACTTAAATGATGTTGAAACCTGGAAAAAACGGGGATTTGGTATTTATAAAAGATTTTATGAAATTGAAGGATTTAATCCTAAGGAAGAAAAAAAGACAGTTTCCATTCGAAGTGAAGTTTTGCTTGACTGTGAATTGGACATTTTTAATAAGGAGTTCTTTGAAAGGTATTAATTTTTTTAATTATTCCTTAAAGTCATTTTGATTTAGTTTAGTTTTATTGTTGATAGTTTAAGCTTATTATTTTATTTATTAGTTTTATTGTGGCTAGTTTAAGCTTATTATTTTTTATTTTGGTGTAATTATGGGATTTGAGGATTTAGTCTCAAAATTAAATGAGAAAAATCATTTTGAAAAGGTATGTGTGGATCAGACTGTTATCGATTCAGTAATTTTTTATGCAAAAAAGTCATATCCTAATGAATTTTTAGCTATGTTTGACGGTTATGTAAAGGATAAGGTTCTCTATATCAGTGGTTTAATCTTTTTGCCTGGAGAACGTTCCCACACCAGCGCTACCTTTAATGATTGGTTAATTCCTCCAAGCCAAAAGAAATGGGGTTCTGTTCACTCCCATCCTGGTGGAAGTGCAAGACCTTCAAATGCTGATTTGATTACCTTTTCCAAACATGGTCCATTTCATATAATTGTTTGTGAACCTTATTCACTTGCTACAATGAAGGCTTATGATTCCTATGGGAATTTAACTTCATTTGAAGTAGGAAATTTTGTTGATGAGGAAAATGAAGAAATTTATAATGATTTAGAGGAAATCAAAAAGGAAATTGATAAAAATGATGAGATAAAACCTTCTGTTTTTGATTTGGATAAGGATTTGTCATTCTTTGATAGTGAAGAGGAAAAAACTAATAAATATTCTCATGAACTTGATGGTGAAAAGGACGTAAATCCTTCAGGTCATTCCACTAACACTTCATTTTCACACAGTTTTACTCCTAACAATACTTCTAATAATTTTTCAGATGAAGATTTAGGTTCTATAGATTTAAATCCTCGGGTTATTAGGATTGGTGGAGAAAGGGTGAATGGGCAAAGCCCTGATTTAGGTTTGATTATTGAAATCAGGGATGGAAAAGCTATTTTAAAAGGAGTTACTGATAGATCTAAAGAAAATGAAGACTCTGATAAAAAAGAAGAATAGTTTTTTCATTTCAATTATTTTTCTAATTTTTCATTTAGGATTTTTTCTAATTTTTTTCAATTATTTTTCTAATTTTTCATTTAGTATTTTTTCTAATTTTTTTTTCAATTATTTTTCTAATTTTTTATTTTTTATATTTTGACTGATTTTTTTTAATTTTTTTATTTTTTCATTTCAGACATTTTTTTTAAATTTTTAATTTATTTTATATTTTACGAACTTAATTAAAATTTAAAAAAAGAGTTTATAGTTTCGGACATAAAAATTTTTAGTTATTTGTTATAAATTTTTTTATCCAAT
>NZ_CALCYR010000256.1 GCF_937906425.1 uncultured Methanobrevibacter sp.
TCACGTATAGTGTTTCTTGAAATTGTTTTGTCTACAAATGCTTTTCTTGCCATAATATTATTTTGTCAATAATACTATAAAAATTTTTTGTCCACAACTATAATTTAATAAAAGTTTAAAAAGAGTAGTTTTTTAATGTTTTTTTATAAAAACAGTGATTTTTAAAAGATTTTTAAAAAAAGAGTAGTTTTTTAAAGTTTTTTTTTTAAAAATAGTAATTTTAAAAGATTTTTAAAAAAAATAGTTTTTTATTGTTTTTTTTTAAAAAAACAGTAATTTTTAAAAGGTTTTAAAAAAAGAAAAAGAGAAAAATTCATGAAATGTTCATGAATTTAATAATTAATTTTACAACTATAAATTAAGTTTAGTTGCGTCATAGACATTGTCTAAATCTTTGATTTTGTCCACAGCTTCTTTGGATGGTTCTTCGTCTAAAGTAAGAATCATCACTGCTTCTCCGCCAGTAGAATCTCTACCTACTTGCATAATGCCTATGTTGATGTTTTCTTCACCGAATTTAGTGCCAATAGCACCAATGCTTCCAGGAATATCTTTGTATTTAGCGATAAACATGTGTCCTTCCGGTTTTACATCTACCCAATAACCATTTACCTTAATGATTTTAGCTTCATGTAAGAAGGTTCCTTCAGCAGACATTTTGCCGTCTTTGGTTTCAACTGCAACCTTGATTAAGGTGGAGTAACCTTCGCTGTCATCACTTACAGCTTCAGTAATGCTGATTCCTCTGGCTTTTGCTACAGAACTTGCATTGACTGTATTTACAGCAGTTTCAGTGATAGGATTTAAGATTCCTTGTAAGATTGTTCTTGTAAACAATTCCTTATTAGGAAGAGTGTTGATTTCTCCTTTATATGTAATTTCTAATTTTTTAATAGGGCTGCTTGTTGCTTGTGAAATGAAGCTTCCTAATTTTTCACAGAGTGTGAGGTAATCGTTGGTTTCATCAAAGTCACTGTTGTTCATGCGTGGCATGTTAATAATGTTTTTAGGCATTCCACCTTTGAATAAGGTAATGACTTCATTTGCAACGATGATTGCTGCATCTCTTTGTGCCTCTTTGGTTGAAGCTGCAATGTGAGGAGTACATACAATATTATCCAATTCGAATAATTTATTGTCTTTTGCAGGTTCCTCTTCATATACGTCAAGACCTGCACCCATTATTTCTCCATTTTTTAAAGCATCATATAATGCATCTTCATCAATGATTCCACCACGTGCACAGTTGAAGATAAGTGCAGTGTCTTTCATTAATTTAAATTGTTCAGTGGATATTGAATGTTCGGTTTCAGGAGTTAAAGGTACATGGATTGTAATAACATCGGATCTGGTTAAAACGTCTTCAATATTTTCATATAATTCTACACCCATGTTTTTAGCCACTTCAGGAGGTAAATATGGGTCGTATGCAATTGCATCCATTTCAAATGCCTTACATCTGTTAACTACTTGGGATCCGATTCTTCCCATACCGATTACACCAAGGGTTTTGTTTCTAAGTTCCATTCCCATAAATGCTTTTTTCTCCCATTTTCCTTCCTTGGTAGATTTATCTGCTATTGCAATTTTACGGATGGTACTTAAGATTAATCCCATTGTGTGTTCTGCTACAGTGATTGAAGTAGATTCAGGTGCATTTACTACCATAATTCCTTTTTCGGTAGCTGCATTTACATCAATATTGTCTACACCTACACCCGCTCTAGCAATGATTTTAAGATTGTCTGCCTTTTCAATAACTTCCGCAGGTAATTTAGTTCTACTTCTTACGATAATAGCGTCATATTCTCCAATGGTTTCGAGTAATTCTTCAGGAGTAATGCTTGTGTCAACAACGACTTCAGCAACTTCCTTTAAGTTTTCAATACCTTTTTCATTTATTGCGTCTGCAATTAAAGCTTTCATTCTTTCACCAAACAATTAAGTTTTTTATAATTTTGTAATTTTTATTTTGTTAAAATATCTTTGTAAAAATAAGTTTTATCATTCAAATTTTTAATTTGTCTAATTAACTTAATTTATAAAATTCTAATTAATTAATAGATATTTATAATATTAATATTTATGATTAATCTTATATTTAATATTTAATAATTTTTGACCAATGTTTATAGTATTTTGATAATTTTTTTATTTCTTCTTTCTTTATTTGGATAAATTTAATGTATGTTTTATCGGCATTATTTTGTTTTTGCTTATTATTTCGATAATTTTGATGCTTATTTTTTAGGGTTATTTTGTTTTTGCTTATTATGTCGATAAATTTAATACTTATTTAAATTAAAAATTATCTTGATAATGATTATTATTTTTCAATTTTTAGGTTGTGTTTATTATTTTTAATGATGATTTAGAATTTAATGGAAAAAATATTCCTCGTGTGGTTTTAGGAAATGCTCCATTTTTAGCAGATGCCTATTTTGGTCATAGAACTCGTTTATACAATATGGATTTACTTAGAAGGCCTGCTAATGTATGTAAAATTATTGAAAAGTCTTACGAATGTGGGGTTCGTTCCATAAACCTTGCAAATAAGCCTGGACTTCTAGAAGCATATGATGCTGCAATTGAAAATGGTGTTGAAATGAAGGCAGTATCAACTATAGGTAAAACAGAAATGGATTATGTAATCCCTAATTTTGAAGAGGCTAGACGTGAAGCTACTTGGAAAGAGGATATTGAAAATTTGGATAAATATGACAATTCCATGATGTTGGTAGATGAATTCCTTTTTGATGCATATGATTGGGATTTTATTATTGAAATCTTGGAGAAAATCAATGATACAGGTATTCCATCTGGAATCATTACTTCTTTTCCTTTTAAAAGCTCTCAAGAATTAATTGACTCTCCTCTTCTTGAGGACAAAAATCTTTTTGACTTTTATATGATTCCTGTTAATAAGGTCGGTTATATGATGGACGTTCCAGATTTTAGAAGTGATAAACAGGAAGAATTGGAAAATATGCTTAAAAAGATTGATAAGAAAGTTATTATTAATAAGATTTTGGCTGTTGGTATTCAAATGCCTCAAGAGGCTTTTAATTTCTTGAAAACTCTTGATTATGCTGAAATGGTAGCTGTTGGTATAGCGTCTGAAATGGAAGCAGAACAAACTTTCAATATCTTAAAGGATATTTGATTAAAAAATTCAAATTTGTTTTTTAGAAAATTTTTATTTTATTTTTTAATTTACATCTAATTTTATATTTTAGGAATAATTTTATATTTTTAGAATTATTTTATATTTTTAGAATTATTTTATATTTTACGAACTTTTAATAGTATTTTCATGAAATTTGAAATTTAATTATTTTTATAAGTTAATTCTATTTTTTTATTTTTCATGAAATTTTAAAAGTTATTTTTTATTTTTCATTTTCTATTAAAAAATCATTAATTTAGATACTTTTGTTTACATTTTTTGTCATTTTTTTCAATTTTTGTGTATTTTGCCCTATTTTAGTCTTTTGGGGTATATGAAAAAGATAATTTTTAAATATAACTATTGTTAAATATTTACTTGTAAAGATTAATTAATTTTTTTAAAAAAAATATAAAATTTTTAGGTAAGATTATTATGGATTTTATTAAAAAAATTCCCGCTATTCGATGGGAAGATGGAAATTATCATGAAGTTGAGGAAGAAACTGTAGAGGATGAAAATATTTATTTTCATATAGATTTTTTACCTCCTCGTAAATTTTCAACTTATCCTGCAGATCTTGAAGATTTTGCAGTAGGTTACTGTTTAGGTGATGGACTAATCAAGTCTGTGGATGAAATTGAAAGCATTGAAGTAGAAGATAAAAACGTTACAATTAAAACTTCCTTAAATCACCTTCCTGAAGAGGACTTTGAATCTGATGATTTGGTTCAGGAAAGATCTGGCGGATGTAAACATGCATGTGCATGTAGGCTGCTTGAATATCAAGGTGTAATGTCTGACAGTGCAGGTGGTTGGAGAAGTGAATTGAAAAATGTTGAAGCTGTAGAATCAGACTTGACAGTTGATGCAAGTGAAATCATTCGCAATATGAAAAGATTAACTGCTAAGGCTGAAATTTGGCAGGAAACTGGCAGTGTTCATGTTGCACAATTGGTTTATGGTGATAAATTTATTACTCGTGAAGATGTAAGTCGTCATGTAGCTGTTGATAAGGTAATTGGAGCAGCTGCAAGGGCAGGTTATGACTTAAGTCAATGTTATGTAACCTACAGTGGTAGAATGCCTGCAGACATGCTTATAAAAGTAGTTAGAGTCGGTATTCCTATTTTGGTATCAAATGCCGCTCCAGCAGGTTCTGGTTATGACATTGCTGAAAAAGGAAACATTACAATGATTGGTTTTGTTCGTGGAAACAGATTTAATCTATACACTGCTCCTGAAAGAGTAAACTTGGATAAATAATATTTTTATTTATCTTTTTTTATTTTTTATTTTTTAATTTCATTGATTTAATTTATTTTTTCTTATTTTCTTATTTTTTCTTATTTTCTTATTTTTTCTAATTTTTTTTTTTAATCATTTTTTTATAATGATAATTTTATTTTTTTTATGTATTTTTTAAGATGGTGCATGATCAATTTTTCTAATCTATGATAAATTTTTCAAGAAAATTAAAAATCTTTTTTACTATTTTTCATGATTTTTTTAATCAATTTTTTTTAATTTTTTCTAATTTTTTAGAATTTTTTTAATCAAAATTTTTTAAATTTTTAGTATTTTTTTCTAATTTTTTGATTATCGTTTAATGATGATGTAATGATATTATCATTTTTTTCTAAAATTTCAAATTTTGATAAAAATTTATTTTTTTACCTTTAGAAGATAAAAATTAAGTATAATAACAATTACTGCAAGAATTGCTAATCCCGTAATAATTGGATTGATAGTATTTGTGTAATACATAATAAGAATTCCTAATATTAATGCAATGATTAAAATAATTGTTATTTGTTTAGTACTGATTGCCATAATAATTCTCCTTTATTTTTTCATTTCATGTAATTACAAGAATTTACATGAAATACTTATTTTGTATAAAATTTGTACATTGTAAAACAAATCAATTTTTCCATTATCTTTAATAAAAAAATCATTTGAAAAATATTAAATTCAAAGTATTTTTCTATAAAAAAATTCAAGTGAAAAAAATTTAAATTCAATGAAATTTTTCATTAAATAAGATTAAGTGAAAATACATATTTTTTTTAATATTATTTTTTAAAAATAGAATTAAAACTCTTAATTGTTTCTTCTTTCCTTGATGATTTTTAGGAATTCATTTGAGTTTTCAAATTCTTTCATTTCCCATGATTTCACTACTGGAATTCCATCAATAGAATCCTTGATCTTGTCATCATTAAGGATGAAGAATGAATCAGATGATGTAACCAATGAAAGGTCCTTAAGACTAATGGCCATTTTCTTTAATGTTTTTACATTGTTTTCGTCTTGAACATTTAAGTTTGCAATTAAAGGATTGTCCTTTTTCTTTGTTGCAATTTCTGCCTTGGCAAGTGCATCAAATGGGCTCTTGTTGGTGGAAACTACTCCAAATCCTAATTTTGCTAAATTCTGAGCATTTGTTCCTTGATTTTTTGCAGTGCTTAGATTACTTGTATCTGCCTTTAACTTAATGTCTTCTTGATATGGTTCAAAAAGATCTATATCCAAAGTGATTTTGGTGTTTAAAATCTCTTCAAGAAGCATTGCAGTTTCAGTATTTGCCCTTACAATACCATTTTCATATTTGTACATTGTAGCTCTTGAAACATGTGCAAGATCTGCTAAATCCTTTAATGAGAGTTTATATTCTTCTCTATATTCCTTTAAAACATTTCCATTTATTTGAACATAATATCCTCCTCTATCTGCAAGGATTTCGGGATATTCATCATAAATTATCATGTTTTTAAGAGTTTCAAGACCAATTGCAGGTAATCCATGTCTTTCATAAACCACATCCTCTTCAAGGATATGATTTTTGGACTTTAAGCCTACAATGATTGGTGAAGCGAGGAAAACATTTGAAATCTTACGTATCTCTTCAACATGGGTTTCATTAATACTATCAATGTTTACGAGGACTTTTAAAAGTAAAATAAGTAGTTTTTTACGAGCAACTATATCAAAACAGCTTTGCTCATAAATGTCTGAAGTTTCAAATCCTTCTTTATTCAATAAATGATAAATCTCTTGTATTAATTGATTCCTATTTTGAATTGCCATAGGAAGCCCTCGCTTTTTTGTTTTAGTAGTTTATTTGATTTGTTTTAAAGAATTATTAAAATGAATAAAACATTTTTTCTAATTTAGCTTAAATTTAAATGCGAATACATTTTTTCTATTTTTTTGATAGTATTTATTAAATAGTTTTAATATATTTTAATAATATATTTTAATTATAAATATCTTTTAAGGTTAATATAAAATTGACTATTTATTTATGAAATTTTTATTAAAATTTTAATTTTTTTTTAAAAATTTTTATAATTAATTATTTTTAATTAAAAGATTTATTTAGTCTAATTTTTAATTAATTTCATTTTAATTAATTAATTTCACTTTAATTGATTAATTTTATTTTATTTGATTAATTTCATTTTAATTGATTAATTTCTTTTTAATTAATTAATTTCACTTTTATTAATTAATTTCTTTTTAATTAATTAATTTTAATTTAATTATTTTTATTTATTTAATTGTGTGAATGATTTTTATGGATTATTTTTATGTAGGTATTGATGATACTGATTCTCCTGATGGAATGTGTACCACTTTTTTAGCTTCCACTATTCTAAACGAATTTAGGGAAAATGGAATTGAAATAGAAGGTTTTCCAAGACTTATTCGTTTAAATCCATTTGCAAGATTTAAAACTCGTGGAAACGGAGGAGTTTCATTTAAAATTAATTTAAACCAAGACCTAGAGCTTGTAAAGGAAATCGTTTTAAGGAATGTTTCCTCCCTTTCAATGTTTGACTGTGACAATACAAATCCAGGTGTTGTATTTTACAGGGGGGAAATCACTGAAGAAATGATTGATTATGCATTCAAGGCAATATATTCAATTATTACAATTGAAGAGGCTGAAGAATTTGCAGCTAAAATCGGTGCAGAGATACATAAGTTCAAGAAGGGAAGAGGAATCATCGGCTCAATTGCAGCAATTTCCTGTCCATTGGAGGATTTCACATATGAGCTATTGGCCTATAGGGATCCTTCAAGATATGGTACCCTTCGTCAAATAGATTATGATTCTGTTGTTTTGATGGATAAAGAGACTTATCCTGAAACATTTGAAAATATTGATGGAAAATATTTGGCCATTGAACCAAAAACTCCATGCCCTGTCTTGTATGGTATTCGCTCAAACAGTCCTGAAGTTCTTGATATTGCAAGGGATATTGTAATTCCTAATGAAACAATAGTGGACAGTTGTATTTTCAAGACTAACCAGCATACTGATATGCATATTCAGGATGTGGGTTCCATTGCTCTAATGAGGCAGTATTCTTGTTATAGGGTTAAGGGAACCGTTAAGGACAAGCCTCATATAATTGAAGGAGGACATATGTTCTTTTCACTTTATGATGAGTCCGGCGAGATAGAATGTGCAGCTTATGAACCTACAAAGAATTTTAGAAAAACTGTTGAAAACTTAAGGGAGGGGGATTTGATTGAGCTTTATGGCGGTATTGGAGAGCAAAACACCTTTAATATTGAGAAGTTTCAGGTTTTAAAACTTAATGATACTGTTTATAAGAATCCAATTTGTTCCTGTGGTAAAAGAATGACTTCTGCTGGACGAAATAAAGGGTTTAAGTGTAAACATTGTGGAAATAAGATAAAATCAAGTGAAAAAATAGCTGAAAAAATAGAAAGGACATTAAAAAATGGCAAATTCTATGAAACTCCAGTTTCAGCAAGAAGGCATTTGGCTAAACCTTTAATCCGTATGGATTTGTAAAATTCGTTCTTTTCTCTTTTATTTTTTTTAATTTTTATTAATCTCGCATTATTTAATTTTTAATTTTTAATTTTTTTTAGAATAATTTTACATAATTTTATTTTAATTTTTAATTTTTCTATCACTGTTGGTCAGTTATTTGTCATTATTTTTCATAGTTTATCACGATTATACATTTTTTAAAATCAAATAGTATTAATTTATAAACCTTAACATATAATCTAAAAATAAGGTAGATTAAAAAATATAAATTTTATTAATTTTATTAATTTATTTTTGTTTTAATATTATTTTTCAATATTATTTGCCTTTATTATTTAGGTGGGATTTTATTTCAAACGATCAACAATCTTCACATCCATTTAGGGAGAAAACGGATAGGGCGATTAAAAAGAGGCCGCCATGGATTGAGTATAAAATACATTTGGTTGTTTTTGTTTTAGTTATTATTTCAATGACAATTGGAGTAAAGGAGATTAAGATTACAGACACCATCAGTATTTTATTATTGCCTTTAATCTATGCTCTTATTTTAGGATTGCTTCTTTATTTGGCTAAACCTATTAAGTTTGTAGGCAGAAAGCAGTCTAAAGTAGCTGAAGGGATTATGGTCTTGCTTATTGGTGTTTTAATCACTAAATTAGCTATTTCAAGTGGACAATCTATTGCAAGTATTTTCCAGGTTGGTCCTGCACTTATTTTACAGCAAATAGGTAATTTAGGAACTCTTATAGCATTGCCTATTGCATTGCTTCTTGGTTTTAGAAGGGAAGTGATAGGTATGACAAGTTCTATTTGTCGTGAACCTAACTTAGGGATAATTATTGATAAATATGGATTTAAATCTCCAGAAACTCGTGGAGTTTTAGCAGTCTTTGTAATCGGATCTATTTTAGGTACTGCATTTATCAGTTTCCTATCAAGTATCAGCGCTTCAGTTATACCAATGCATCCATATGCCTATGCTATGGCTTCAGGTGTAGGAAGTGCAAGTATGAATGCTGCAGCTTTGGCTCCGTTAATGCATATGTTTCCCTCAATGGCTACTGATTTAGAAGCTTTTGCAGGATGCAGTAATCTTCTTTCATTCTGTTTCGGTATTTACATGTGTATTTTTGTTTCATTACCTCTTGCAGAAAAGATGTATGGGTGGTTAGCCCCTCATTTTGGTCATGATGATGAGGAAACCATTGATGATGAGTATGCAATCGAAGGGGTAAAGCACGATAAGTACGCTTCAAAGGAAGAGTTAAGTTCAGGAAAACTTAAAAGATGGGCAGTTTTGCTTCTCATTTTCTCATTTATTGTTGCAGTAGGTAATCTTATTGGTTATCACACTTCATTCATTGATTCATTCATTGGAATGATTATCATTTCAATCATTACAATTTTAGGCATGTCTCTTGAAAGGATAATTCCTAAAAACATTCAATCAATCATTTACATAAGTTTAATCGGTATTATTGTAGCTATTCCTGGTATGCCGACCGCTAACTTTGTAATTCATTATGTTTCTCAAATTGACTTGTCTACAATCTGTACAGCATTTTTAGCTTATGTAGGTATTGCAATTGGTAATGATTGGGAAGAATTTAAAAAGATCGGTTGGAAAGGAATTATCATTACTTTAATTGTTATTTCAGGAACTTATCTTTGTTCTGCAGCAATTGCTCATATTACTTTAATAGCAACTGGAGTAGTTTAGTTAAATTAAATTGGTTTTATTTTAATTTAATTTAATCAATTTTAATAATTTTAAATTATTTTTTTCTATTTTTCTGTTTTTCTTGTTTTTCTGTTTTCTATTTTCTATTTTTCTTATTGTTTTTAATTTATTTAAAAATAATTTTTTTTAATTTTATTTTATTTTATTAGGTTTTTTCTAATT